>NZ_JBCHAA010000039.1:0-8787 GCF_053525655.1 Trinickia camelliae | reverse complement strand
GGCGCGATCCTGACCGGCGTGTTCGCGGTGAAGGACATCGGCGGCGCGGACGGCAATGTCATGCTGCAACTCAAAGGTGTCGCGACGACCCTGCTCTATAGCGGCGTGGTGAGCTTCGTGTTGCTGAAGGCAATCGACATGGTGATGGGCCTGCGCGTGGCCGAAGACGAAGAGCGCGAAGGCTTGGACCTGGTGCTGCACGGCGAAGCCATCGAATAACCTCCAGCCCGCTCGGACCGCCTATGCCGGTCCGGACAACTCTACCAATCACAAACACGCAGGGGTCGTCACCTCCGCCTGCTTTCGTGGCGGGCGCCGTGTGACGCCCCGCCGGATGCCGACGGCATGCCAGACCTGAAATGGAGTCGCTCGCCCCTGCTCAAGCCGCTTTGAATCCATGAAAAAGCGCGATGGGCATCATGGTTTTCTGCTGGTCGTTCTTCTGTGTCAAATCGCTAGTCTCACGATGGCCGCATTCGCCGAGCATGTCGTTTGGCACAACAAGTGGATCGGCGTCGTTTTCGGCTTTAGCTTTCTGTTCGGTCTGATTCTCTCGCTCGGCGCTTTCGGCATGTGGCGCAACCATCGCGATGAATCGAGCCTGCTCGACTTTTTTCAGGCTAATCCGCTCTATCTCGCCATCGCACTCGCCACCGCCGGCGAAATGGCGACGATGTTATTGCTAAAGCCAGGTTGACCAGCCCTATTGGTTTTTGGAGTTCGTTAAAACTTACGGAGAAGATAAAAGTGAAAAAGTCTCTACTGGCTCTCGCAGTATCCGGAGCGTTTGCGGTTTCGGCCCATGCGCAAAGCAGCGTGACCCTGTACGGTCTCATCGATACCGGCATCGTCTATACGAACAACCAGACCGGTCACAGCAATTGGCAGATGGGCACCAGCTCCACCCAGAACACGGTCTTCGGCCTCAAGGGCACTGAAGACTTGGGCGGCGGGTTGCATGCGGTCTTCAAGCTGGAACAGGGCTTCAATCTGAACAACGGCACCCAGGCATTCGCAGGCGACGGATTCGGCTCGCAGGCATGGGTCGGGCTGCAGAGCGACCCCTACGGCACCGTCACGTTCGGCCGGCAGTTCGACGTGTTGAACGATCTGCTAGGACCGCTCTCTTCGGAAAGCAACACGTGGGGCGGCAACATCGCGGCGCATCCGTTCGAGAACGACAACCTGGCCGCCGACTCCGTCGTCGTCAACAACACGGTCAAGTACACGAGCCCGACCATCGCCGGCATCACGGGCGAGGCCATGTATTCGTTCAGCAATGCGGCGGGCAGCTTTGCGAACAACCGCGTCTATGGCTTTAGCGTGGGGTACAGCCAAGGCCCGGTGAACCTGGCGGCCGGCTATCTCCAGTTCAACAATCCGGGCGGCGGCGTGCTCGGCACCAATCCGAACGGCGCCATCCCAGTCAAGGATGGCAGCGCCAACTTTGTCGCCGAGCGTCAGCGCATCTGGGGCGCCGGCGGCAACTATACGTTCGGGCCGGCCACCGTCGGTCTGGTCTGGAGCCATACGCAAATCGACAACATGGCGAGCGTCATCTCGCTGGGCAGCGGCAACTACATGCCGCTCGGCGGAAACCTGCGCCTCGACAACTTCGAAGTGAACGCGAAATACGCGCTCACGCCGGCGTTGACGCTGTCGGCCGCGTACACGTACACGGACGGCGCTTACTCGGACGGCGCGACGAATGCAACGCCGGGATGGAACACCGCCATGCTGCAGGCCGATTATTCGCTGAGCAAGCGCACCGATGTCTACCTCGAAGGCGTCTATCAGAACGTGCACGGCGCGCCTGCTGGCTCGGTGCTCGGCGATGCCATGATCAACACCCTTTCGCCGTCGTCGACGAGCACGCAAGTGGCCGTGACGGTCGGGCTGCGGCACGCGTTCTAAGCGCGCTAGCGCGGCCTCTTCACGCTCCGAAGAAGCCGCGCTTTAGCCAAGGCATCACGCCAGGTCCGAGCGCTGCGCACCCTGCGCCTGGCTTACATCACACGCTCACTTTGGCCGTAAGCAGATCGCCCATGCCGATCCGTTTCGCGAACTCGATCCGCACGCGCTCCGAGACTTCCAGCACTTCCTTCGCGCCGTCATCGACAAAGTCGATGACTGACCGCATCGGGCGCGCGCCGCGCTCCAGCCCGACAATCCGCACCACCTCATCGGCGACCGCTTGAGGATCGGCGTTAGGTGGCGTGAGTTCGGTCAGACGCGCGCCGATCTGATCCATCACGCCGTCGATACGGCCTTTTTCGCGAACGATCGTTGCAGCAGCGGCGTCGGCCGAATCCTGCGAGAGGACATCCAGTTCCAGCGGGTGCAGCTGAATGCCCTTGTCTTCGGCGAGCACGCGCAGCGCGTCGGCGCGAGACTTGTTGCGCCCTTCGACGTCGCGCATCGTCGCGTATACGAAGTGCCCTGCCTCGGCCAGCGCCTGCGCGCTCAACTTGCCGATACCCGTTCCCGCGCCTGTGATCAGGATGACTGATTTCATCTTGTTGCTCCGTTTTTTCGGGTTCGCTAAAGGGAGGCTTCAGCTTCAGGCCACGCCACCATTCGCACGAAGGATCTGGCCATTGACCCAGCCCGCGTCAGCGCTAACGAGGAACGAGACCACTGCCGCAATGTCCTCGGGCTGACCGAGGCGTTGCAGCGGCGGCATGTTCGCGAAGGTCTTGATCTGCTCTTCCGTCTTGCCATCGAGAAACAGCGAGGTCGCGATCGGGCCTGGCGCAACGGCGTTCACGGTGACGCGGCGACCGCGCAGTTCCTTCGCGAAGACGTGAGTGAATGCCTCCACCGCCGCCTTGGTCGCGTTGTAGACCGCGTAGCCCGGCATGTTCAGCGCGAGCGTCGTGCTCGAGAAGTTGACGATGCGGCCGCCTTCGTTCATTCGCGCCGCGGCTTCGCGCAGCGTGTTGAAAGTGCCGCGGACGTTGATGTCGAAGGTCTGGTCGTACAGCGCATCCGGCGTATCGGCGAGCGGCATCGTCTTCAGCACGCCGGCGTTGTTCACCAGCACGTCGATCTTGCCGAGCTGCTGTTCGGTCATGTCGAACATCGCACGGACTTCGCCGGCGTCCGCGACGTTGGCCTTGACTGCAATCGCCTTCGCGCCTTGTGCAGTGAGTTCGGCGACCAGCGCCTCGGCTTCCGTCGAGCTCGACGCGTAGTTGATGGCAACGGCGAATCCATCGCTGGCGAGACGCCGTGCAACCTCGGCGCCGATCCCGCGCGATGCGCCGGTCACGATGGCAACCTGGCTGTTTTGGATGAGGGTCATGATTGGCTCCTTGTCGGTGATTCAGGTGGTGAGTGGATGAGATGAAGTCTCGACCATTCGACGACAAAGATAATTACCTGCTGACTGCTATCATTATTCCATTCACTTCAACAATAGGTTGCATCGCGCTGCCATGGACCGTTTCCAAGAGATGCAGGTGTTCATCCGGATCGTCGAGCGCGGCAGCTTTACCCGTGCGGCCGACGATCTGCAGATTCCCCGCGCCACCGTCACGAATCTGATGAAACGCATGGAGGAGCGGCTCGGTGCCCGCTTGCTGGAGCGCACCACGCGCACGGTGCGCCTGACCCATGACGGCGAGGCGTTCTATCGCCGCTGCGTGCGCCTCGTGGCCGATATGGAGGAAGCAGAGGGCTCGTTTCACAACGTCGCCCCAAAGGGACTCTTGCGCGTCAATGTGCAGGGGACGTTGGCGAAACACTTCGTCATGCCCGCCTTGCCGGATTTCGTCGCGCAATATCCGGGCATCGAGCTTCACCTCAGCGAGGACGACCGCCTGGTCGACCTGGTGCGCGAGGGGATCGACTGCGTGCTGCGGGCGGGCACGTTGCAGGACTCGTCGATGGTCGGGCGGCGCGTCGCTTCGATGGCGCAGGTCACCGTGGCCAGTCCCCGCTATCTCGCGCAATTCGGCGAGCCGGCGACGCCGCAGGCGCTCGAGGCGCATCGTGCGGTGAATTACATCTCGAGCGGCTCGGGGAGAGCGCTGCCGATGGAATTCACCGTCGACGGAGAAGTGATCGAGATGCAGCTTGCGTCGATCGTGTCGGTCACGGGGGCGGATCTGTACACGGGCGCCGCCGTTGCCGGTCTCGGCATGGTTCAGGTGCCCCGCTACCGCGTGTCGGACGAATTGGCTGCAGGAGCATTGAAGGTGGTACTCGCCACCTTTCCGCCGCCACCGATGCCCGTGTCGGTGCTGTATCCGCACAACCGTCAGCTTTCATCGCGGGTCAGGGTATTCGCGCAGTGGCTGCGCGATATCTTCGAAGCGGCGGGCTGAATGCGGGGGCTCGGCGAGTATCGCCTCGCGACCGGCTAGCGGTGACCCCCGCCGCCCCCATGAAAACCGCCTCCTCCTTCGAAGTGGCCACCTCCGTGAAATCCGCCACCTTCGTGAAAACCGCCTCCTCCATGAAAGCCATGCCCTCCGTGAAAGCCGTCGTGGTGCCCGAAGTGGACATGGTCCATATGATGGAAGTGATGGAAGCGATCGACAAAGATAAACGACGCGCCGAATCCGAAATCCACAGGCGCCCAGTAATACCAGGGGTCGTAGTAGGAATAGTACGGATACGGGGGCAGCGGATAGGCATCCCCCACATCGACGCCCGTGCCCTGCTGCTGGATCTGCCAAGTGCCGTCGGGCTGTTTGCAAGCCAGGCCCGATATGGTCTGCGTGGCGCCATCGATATCCGCCGTGCCGTTGACCATGCGGCACGTGGGCGAGGCGGCTGATGTGGTCGTCGTGCCGTTCTGCGGATCAGCCGGGACGGGCTGCGACGCCACCGGCGTCGTGCACGCGACACAGGTGCAAAGCACCATTCCGAGTCCGATAAAGTTGCGCATGAATTCGTCCTGCTCGACGGTCCGGTACCACGACGCGAACCATCGCGTCGACACCGTGAAGACCCCATCGGTTCGCCTCGCAGGGCTCGTTGCCGGAGAGCGAATTCAGATATGAAGACGTGCACGACGACGCGGACCTGCTATAGATAAAACGCGCCGCCGGTCGACGCTATTCCGCTTGCGGGCCCACGATGCCGCGTCGGTTTGTTACGCCGTATTTCCTGTCAGATCATGCAAAGTTGTACTAATAGATGGGGCATGACCATTGAATTCAGCGGACTGTCGCGCACCACGCGCGCGACAGTGACAAGCATCGGGGGGTTACATCGGCGGCACGACGCCATCCTTTTCGACCACCAGTCGCTGAGCGACGTAGGCACCCTGCGGTCCGGATGTGGCCACCACGAACACCTGCTTGCCAGGCGTCAAATCGCTACGCGCGGCCGGCATGAACGTCACGATGGGCACGTTCGGCGGAACCGTGACCTCGTTGCTGCCGCCTTTGTATGACAGCTTCAGGTTGCGTCCGTCCGTCGCTTGAACCACCGTGTCGACGTTCGCGTTCGTCATGGTGCTGTTCGGTCCGAGGTCCCAGGCGTAGTGGCCCTCGCCGGTGCCGCGTGCAGCTTCGGGGAAGACGACGACTTCGGTGGCCGTGAGCTTTCCGTCCGTCCCCGTCGTCGCGGCCGTGCCGATGAAGGCGCCCGGCTTGATGTCCGAAAGCTGCATGGTCTTGACGGCCGATACGGTGGCAGCCGGCTGAAGCTCGATCGAGACGGTGTCGCCGCTGCGGCGATGCACCTTCAAGACATCGCCGGTGAGCGAGACGATGTCGCCGCGAATACGCGTAGGTTTGGCGGCGGGCGTCTGGGCGAACACGCCGCCGGCAAACGCCAGCCCGGCGAGGGAGACGACAACTTTCATGCGAATAGACATAGATGCTCCGTGAAGCAAGGTTGCGTTAAGGGTGAATCAATACACACTACGAACCTCCAAACCAGTTGTAGCCCTGGTTCTCCCAGTAACCACCGGGATATGCGTTGGTCACGCTGATGGCGACGATATGTTTCGGATTCTTGTAGCCGAGCTTGGTCGGCATGCGCAGCTTCATCGGGAAGCCGTATTTCGGCGGCAGCACGTCGCCGTCGTAGGTGAGCGTAAGCAGCGTCTGTGCGTGCAGTGCGGTCGGCATGTCGATGCTGGTCCAGTAGTTGTCCGCGCAGTGCAGCGAGACGTACTTGGCCGTGAGGTCCGCGCCGCTGCGCCTCAGGAACTCGGAGAAGCGCACGCCGCCCCAGTGGCCAATCGCGCTCCACCCCTCGATGCAGATATGACGCGTGATCTGGCTTTCCTGCGGCATCGCGCGCAGTTCGTCGAGGGTCCAAATGCGCTTGCCGTTCGCGAGGCCGCTCACCTGAAGCCGGTAAGTCGTGGCGTCGACTTCGGGCACGTCGTCGATGTCGTAGTACGCGTTGAACGGGAACGGCCGCGTGATCATCGACTCGGGATAAGTCGGCGCCAGCTTGCGAGGGTCGAACAGGAGGGCCTGCACGTCGTCGTTGAAGAACGAGATTCTTCGCAGCATCGTGTTTACCGATTTGTCGCTGCTCAAATCGCAGCCCGACAGCATCGCGATGCCACCGAGCGTCAGAATGCGCCTGCCAAGCAACCGGCGCGCCGGATTCTTCAATTCGCGCTGCGCATCCTTGACGATGGATTCGGCATGGGATGCCAGAAACGGATTGAGTGTTTCGATTTTCTTTCGAAGCGTCATCGTTAGCGTCCGCGAATCATCAAAAGAAGCGAGCGCGGCACCAGCGCGACCATGACGAGGTGCACGACGAAAAACGCCACGAGCACACTCATCCCGACGAAATGCACGACTCGCGCGTTGTCGTACCCGCCCATGACCGTGCGCAGCAACGGGAATTGCACCGACTTCCATATCGCGAGCCCCGATAGGATGACGACCACGATATCGACGATGACCGCGAGGTAGGCGAGCTTCTGCACCGCGTTGTAATGAGCGAGATTGTCGTGCCCGAGCTTGCCGCGCAGCGCCGCCTTGAAATCCGCCACCAGGGAGCGGTAACGGACCGGAAGCAGCTTCCGGCGCAGCCGTCCGGTAGTGAGACTCAGGCCGGCATAGACGAAAAAGTTCGCGACCAGCATCCACATGACCGCGAAATGCCATTGCAGGGCGCCGCCGAGCCAGCCGCCCAACGTGATGGCAGAAGGAAACTGTAAGATCGGGAAGATCGGCGAGGCGTCGTAGATCTGCCAGCCGCTCGTCACCATCAGCACGACGGCGAATGCGTTAATCCAGTGTGTGATGCGAACCCATGCAGGTTGAATCGTCGTGTGACTCAAAGCAATCTCGCTCGTGGTGGGTGTCCGTAGCTGCAAAGACCAAGTCATTTATTTATCGTCGACTTGGGCACGCGCGCCCCTCCGGCCAGCCGCGACATGCCCAGTCAATGGAGTAAACATGGGCATGGCGCAGCTATTCCACTGCACGGCAAATATTTTTTCTTACGAATTGTCAGCGTATGGGATAGGTTCGCGCCGATATCCCAGTGACCCTGATGTGGACTAGGATCGTGTAGCTTGCGACCCGCCACCGTGTCTTCAAATCGGTCGCCATCGGAGTCAGTCCTGAAGTTGCACAGGAGCCGGTATGAACACGAAGCACAGTAAGAAAGGTCATCTCGAAGCCGCGGCGTCGCACCACGAGCAGGCCGCGCGACATCACCGCGAGGCGTCGCGGCATTTCGAGGACGGTCGAGACCTTGTTCACGCCGCACATCTGGCGATGCTGGCCCATGGCCATACGTTGCACGCGATCGATGAGGCGCACGAAGCTGGCGCGCACAGCGCCAATACGCCGTCGATAACGCCTCCATCGACCGGCTCAAACGTAAGCGCCGCCGACGTTGCGAAACATCATGCGGCGGCTATGGATCTTCACACGCAGGCGGCGCAGCATATGCGCCACGCCGCAAAGCTCTTCGATCAGGATCGTAGCGCGGCCTCCCATGACGCCCAGCTAGCGCTCTCCCTTGCACTGCGCGCCTTGTCCCATGGCAACGATGCAGCCAAACTATTTGTCAGGCTCGCTGCCAGTGGGGCTTCGTAACTATGCCTTGCGTCCCAGCAAGTCGATTGCCATAGACTTCGCATGCGCTACGGCCTCTTGCGCGTCGGGGAATACACCGAGTTGCTCCCAGTGCTCTTCGACCGCGTAAGTTCCTTTCGTACCGAGTGCCCTTTGAACGCGCAATTGCGCTGCGTACCGCCCGTCCTCCAATGGTCGAGCAGTCGCTATGATCTTGTGCGGAAGGCCGGATCTTTCTGGCTGAACCAACTCGACAGGTCCGCCTGGTACGCCGATATCTTTCAACTCGTTCCTGGCTTTGCAGTCCGGGCAATAGAAGCACCACCCCTCGTCCTCGTGACTGGATCTGACCTGCCCGCGAGCCAGCACGGCACGACATTCAACGTTTTCGCAGATGAACGGCATAGCAGTCTCCGGAGTTGTTTGAAGAAATCCTAGCATGCCCGCCGACGGCCAACCATCGGCATTGCTGCCGTGCCTGAGGCTCAGGAAAATGTTCAAGCGCAAGTCGGTGGGCGGCGGCAAATGGAATGAACGCCCCACCTACCGAGTGGGCGCCGAAGAGGCGGCCCCTCACTGGCTGACGGCATCGAAGTGCCAAAAATGGATGCTGCCGATTCACTAGAGGTAGTTTGTTGACGGCGCTAGCCCGCGATAAGGCAGAGGTTATCGCTGCCAACGCTGACGAGCACACCCAACCACATTACACAACCAGACACCCCTGTCTCGCCGCGACGGACACCGTCGCTTCCATCCCTGCGGTAAATCTCAGGTAGTC
>NZ_JBCHAA010000038.1:0-11551 GCF_053525655.1 Trinickia camelliae | reverse complement strand
TATCGATGCCTTGGTTGACCGCTTCTTCGTTGGTGACGTCCATCGCGACGCCGACTGCCTTGCCGCCCTTTTGCTTGATCTCGTCGGCCACGGCTTGAGCGCCGGCCAGGTTCAAGTCGGCGATCGCCACCGCGGCGCCTTGTGCCGAGAGCACCAATGCGATTTCCTTGCCGATGCCGCTTGCTGCACCCGTGACGACAGCGACCTTACCGTTCAGATTCGTGGACATTCAAAACCTCCATCTGGATTGAGCACATGACACCATGGCGACAAATGCATGACAACTCGGCCGAAAGGCATATGCCGATCAGCCGACTGCCCCGCCACGACCGACCACGGTATTGTGCATGAAGCGTTAGGGTCCTGTTCCGCAAATTGCTCGATCAACGAGCCCGCAAAACAAGACCCCGCCGCCCACACACCAAATCGATTCGGATTAAGCTGTGCGTTTGATTCTCACGCCCCCTTCGAAGGAGAAGCATATGAACTATCGACGACTCGGACGTTCCGGCCTGCAAGTCAGCGAGCTTTCAATCGGTTCGTGGGTCACTTACGGCAATCAGGTGGATCGGCGAGCCGCACGCGAATCGCTCGCAGCAGCGCGCGATGCAGGCGTGAATTTCTTCGATAACGCGGAAGTCTATGCAGGCGGCAAGTCCGAGGAAATCATGGGTCATGCGCTGAAAGAACTCGCATGGCCGCGCATCAGCTATGTGGTGTCGACCAAGTTCTACTGGGGGCTGCATGAGGCGCCGAATCAGTACCACACGCTGAACCGCAAATACTTGTTGAACGCCATCGACGCGTCGCTGCACCGCCTGCAGCTCGACTATGTAGACCTTGTGTTCTGCCACCGCCCCGACCCGAACACGCCGATCGAAGAAACGGTCTGGGCGATGAGCGACATGATCGCGCGCGGCAAGGCGCTCTACTGGGGTACGTCGGAATGGAGCGCCGATGAAATCCGCGCGGCCTACGAAATCGCCGAGCGGCATCATCTACACAAGCCGGTGATGGAGCAGCCGCAATACAACCTCTTCTGCCGCAAGCGAGTGGAACAGCAATATAAGCGGCTCTACGAAGACATCGGCTTGGGGCTCACGACCTGGAGCCCGCTCGCGTCGGGTCTCCTCACCGGCAAATACCGCAATGGGGCACCGGCCGACAGCCGCGCTCAATTGCAAGGCTACGATTGGTTGCGCACGCAGTTGACGGACGCGGGCAAGAACAACATCGTCGGTCAGCTCGGGCAAATCGCCGATGAGCTCGGCTGCACCGTCGGCCAGCTTGCGATTGCATGGATTCTGAAGAACCCCAACGTCAGCACGGTGATCACCGGCGCATCGCGTATCGAGCAGATCCACGAAAACATGAAGGCGCAAGACGTGGCTGCCAAGATCACGCCGGAAATCAAATTGAAGATCGAGGAGGTTGTCGGCGACGCCTACCAATAGTCCGCGCGAAGAGCGGCGCGGGCCTCGCGTACAATACGCGACCGCCCGCGAGCGCCTTGCGCCTCGCAGTTTCGCGTGCAACACGGGTGCGCCGCCATAGCTTGCTCGCCGCGTTTGACCGCAGTCATCCTCTCGCTTTCCATTTGCCATGCTCAGCTATCGCCACGCCTTCCACGCAGGCAATCACGCCGATGTCCTCAAGCACGCCGTCGTCGTGCAGTTGTTGCGCTATCTCGGCACGAAGGACAAAGCCTATTGGTACATCGATACGCATGCGGGCGCCGGTGTCTATTCGCTCAAAGAGGGCTATGCGACGAAAAACGCCGAGTTCGATACCGGCATCGGAAGACTTTGGAAGCAGAAGGATTTGCCCGAGGCGCTGGCGGAATACGTCGAAGAAGTCAGCGCGTTGAATCCGGACGGCGAACTGCGCTATTACCCGGGTTCACCGTACCTGGCCTGGCGGCTGATGCGCGATCAGGATCGCATGCGCCTTTTCGAGCTGCATTCAACCGAAATCGATGTCCTGCGCCACAACTTTCGTGATGCGGGGCGCCGCGCCATGCTCTTCGGCGCGGATGGCTTCGATGGAATCAAAGCCTTGCTCCCGCCGCCGCCGCGCCGAGCGTTGGTATTGGTCGACCCTTCGTTCGAGGACAAACGCGACTACGCGCGCACGCTGACGTGTATCGAGGAGAGCTTGAAGCGATTCGCGACGGGCACCTATGCGATCTGGTATCCGCAGGTCACGCGGCAAGAATCGCAGCGTTTTCCCGAGCAGCTGAAGCGCTTGCAGCCGAGCCACTGGCTTCATTTGACGCTGACCGTTAGCCGCCCGCCCACGGATGGTTTCGGCCTATACGGAAGCGGTATGTTCATCCTGAACCCGCCGTACACGCTCGCCGCAACGATGAAAGAAACGCTGCCTTACCTCGTCGACAAGCTCGGGCAAGACGAAACGGCGCAGTTCAAAGTCGAAAGCCGGGGCGACTAAGTTGCGATCGGGCCCTTACTGGCTCTGACTCGACCGAGGACGGTAGACGGGCCGCGGCGCCGAAGCTCCGCCCACAGGCAGGTTGATATAAGGCGCCACGATGATCGGCTGCGACGAGTCTGGTTGCAGCTCGCTAGGCGTCGCAGTGGGCTTGGCGGCGACCATCGGCTGGCGCGACAGCGGTGCCGTTTGCAGCACGAGGCCGCTTTGCCCATCGTTGATACCGCTTTCCGTGTCGAGCACGAGCGGCTTGCCGTTCGACTGGGCCGACGCGTGCAGCGATACGAGCAAGAGAGCCGCACAAGCAGCCGGCAGCACGCGAAGCGAGGGAAATGAGCGCATGGGTCGACGTATCCGTTATCAGCCGCGTTGAGGGGCAAAAAGCGCTTTACCTTACCGTGGTGGCAAGCTTTAGGCTAGTCGCAGTGGTGTTGCAGAAACGACAAAGCCCCGCTTTGCGGGGCTTGGCATCACCACAACAACGCGGGGAGCGCGGCCCCGCTGCAACAGCGCTTCGCGATTACAGCGAGTAGCCGGTGGTTTCGAGCGAGCGAATACGCTGTTCGAGCTGGACGATGTCAGCCGACGACGCGAGATAAGCCTCACGGCGGCGACGTTCAGCAGTTTCAAACCAGTTGCTCAGCTTTTCGAGGACGTACGCAAACATGATGTTCTCCAAGGATCGAATTGAACCCCTGGCGGGTTGGGCATCAGGGATTTCCCGTAGAAGGGTTAACCCGAATTATAGCCCTGAGAGTGCAACCGTCTAGTGAAATGCACGAATGGCGTGCATTCCATTTTGGAATGTCACGGCTTAGCGCGCGATTGAGGCCGTTGATTTGTAACGAAGATTACCGGATCTCACTTTTACCCGGCATTTCGCCTCGGCTAAAAGCACCAAAACTGTGCATACGGCGTTTACTCATGCGACCCTATATGCCTCTCGTCCTGAAAAAGCGTCTCCCAGACTCAATGGCATTTCGCCGGCTCATCGGCGCCGAACTCATGAGCCAATTGTTCGAGAATCGGGCAATCCGGGCGCGCGTCGCCGTGGCAATGATGGGCGAGGTGCGCGAGCGTGTCGCGCATGTCGGTCAGCTCGGCGATGCGCCGCTCGAGTTCGGCGACGTGTTCGAGCGCGATGGCTTTGACTTCCGCGCTCGCTCTCGTGCGGTCTTGCCACAAGGCGAGCAGCTTGCGAATGTCCTCGACGAGAAATCCGAGGCGCCGCGCTTGCCGAATAAAACGCAGGGTGTGGATTTCATCGGCGCCGTAAACCCGATAGCCCGACTCGGTGCGCGCTTTGGGCGCAAGCAACCCGACGCTCTCGTAGTACCGGATCATTTTGGCGGTAACGCCCGATGCGCGGGCCGCGTCACCAATATTCATGGTCAGCTCCTAGATGTGCTGATCGATCGTACACCTTCCCACAATGGGAAGGTCAGTCCCTCCTCCAACCTCTAAAGGAAACCCAATGATCGAATTCCAAGTTGAAGGCATGAGCTGCCAACACTGTGCCGCGGCTGTGACTAAAGCGATTCAGGCGCATGACGCCACGGCGCGCGTACAGGTCGATTTGGCGCAAGGGCGGGTCGCCGTCGAATCGGTCCAGAACGCAAGCGTGCTGCAAGCCGCCATCGACGAAGCCGGCTACACCGTTAAAGGCGCAGTCGGTGGTGTGGCAAATCAAGCAACCGGCAGCGTCTAAGGAAGCGCGATGTTCAAGGTCGCCCTGCTCGGCGCCTCGGGCTTGCTCGGCCGCGCGATCGCCAATGCGCTGGCGGATCGCTCCGAGTGGGGCGTCGTCCGCACCGCTCATCGGCGTGTCGACGGCGCTTCAATCCAGCTCGACATTCGCGACGCGGCCGCAGTCGACGCCTTCATCGAGCGCACCGCGCCCGACGCCATCGTCATCGCCGCGGCCGAACGCCGGCCCGATGTCTGCGAACGCGATCCGGCGCTCGCCCGCGCGCTCAATGTCGACGCCGTGACCTCGGTCGCGGCTGCCGCTCGCCGGCGCGGCGCCTGGGTGCTGTCGATTTCGACCGACTACGTCTTCGACGGCACGCAACCGCCCTACCGTTGCGACGACCCGCCCGCGCCGCTCAACGCTTACGGCCGCAGCAAGCTGGAAGGCGAGCGCGCGTTGTTGGAGACGACGGAGCTTGGCTGCGTGTTGCGTCTGCCGCTCTTGTTCGGACCGATCGTCGATTGGCAGGAATCGGCAGTCACGAGCCTCGTGCCCGCGATCGCCGCCTCGGCCTTGCCTGATGCGAAGGCGGCTGTCATGGATGCATGGGCGACGCGGTATCCGACCTTCACGCCCGATGTCGCTTCCGTCATCCGGCAGATGCTCGAGCGCCATGCACGAGGCGATGCGATCTGCGGCATCGCGCAGTGGTCCGGCGACGAACCGATGACGAAGTTCGACATCGCCGCGCGGCTCGCTGAAGCCTTGCAACTCGACGCCCGACTCACGCCGCAACACACGCCGGTTGACGCGACACCTCGCCCACGCGACTGTCACCTGGATTCGACCCGTCTGGAGGCGCTCGGCATTGGACGCCGCACGCCGTTCGACGAGGCGATCCGGCAAGTGCTCGACGCCTTTCCGTGGCGTCCGTGAGCGGCGCGAGCCCCGCCAGCCGATGAGCAAGCGCTCCGCTCAGTGAAAATCGCGGCTCGATACGGCGAGCCGCCCGAGCAACGCGGTCCGATCCTCGAGCCGCTTGGCGACGAGATGCAGTACCTCGCCCTCGCGCTGCACGACGCCATAGACCGCGAGCAAGCCCGAACCCAGCAGCGCCTTGCGCTGCGTTTCGACGAGCGCCGGCCAGACGATCACGTTGATCGTGCCGGTTTCGTCTTCGATTGAGACGAAGATCGTGCCATTCGCCGTGTCGGGCCGCTGCCGCACCGTGACGATCCCGCACGCATGCACATGCCGGCCGTGGTTCAGATGCGCCAGTTGCGCGGCGGTCCTGAAGCGCTCCTTCGCGAGCCGCGGCCGCAACAACGCCAGCGGATGCCGATTCAGCGTGAGCCCGAGGCTTCGATAGTCGTCGGTGATTTCGCGCCCCTCGGCCGCACGCGGCAACGTGATCGGCGCTTCGACGATCGGCGCGTCGCGCAGCAATTGCGGCACCGTATGCTGCGCAGTGACGGCCCACCACGCCTGCCGTCGATGACCGGCAAGACTGACGAGCGCGTTCGCCGCCGCCAGCGCTTCGAGCTCGCGACGCGTCAGCGCGGCCCGCCGCGCGAGATCGTCGATATCGGTAAACGGGGCGCCGCCGCGCGCGGTCATGATCCGCTCGGCGGCGGCCTGCGAAAATCCCTTGATCAGATGCATGCCGAGACGCACCGCTGGACCTTTCGCACCATAGGTCGCAGCCGGCTGCTTCACGCGCGCGAGGTGACGCTTGAGGGCGTGCCCGATCGTCTTCGACACCGCTCGCTTGGGCAATGGCGCGTCGTGCAGCATCTGCCGATACTGACCGGCGTCCTGGCAACGTCCGCCGGTCTCGCTCCACGAGATGCGCTCGCCAGGCCGCTGCGGCTTTTCCAAGACAGACTCCCAATCGCTTAATGTGACGTCGGGCGGCAACACCGGCACGCCGTGGCGCTTCGCGTCCTGCACAAGCTGCGACGGCGAATAAAAGCCAAGCGGCTGGCTGTTCAGCAAACCCGCGAGAAACGCGGCCGGTTCGTAGCGCTTGAGCCATGCGCTGAGGTACACGAGGAGCGCGAAGCTCGCCGCATGACTCTCCGGAAAACCGTAATCGCCGAAACCTTCGATCTGTTTGCAGATCCGGTCGGCAAACGCCTCGTCATAGCCACGCGCCAGCATCTTTTGCTTCAAGTCATCCTGGTAAGGCTTGAGGTTGCCGGTACGCCGCCAGGCAGCCATCGCGCGACGCAATTGATCGGCCTTCTCGGCGGTGTACTTCGCCGCAACCATCGCGAGATGCATCACCTGCTCCTGAAAGATCGGCACACCGAGCGTGCGATCGAGCACCGGCCGCAACTCTTCTTTCGGAAATTCGACGATCTCCAGCCCCTGTCGGCGACGCAAATACGGATGCACCATGCCGCCCTGAATCGGCCCGGGCCGCACGATCGCCACCTCGATCACGAGGTCATAGTATTTTTTCGGCTTCATGCGCGGCAGCATGCTTTGCTGCGCGCGCGATTCGATCTGGAACACGCCGATCGTATCGGCATGGCCGCACATCTCATAGACGGCCCGGTCTTCGCGTGGAATATGCTCGACGCCGAAATTCGGGAAACCGCGCCGCAGCGCGACGAATTCGAGCGAGCGCCGAATCGCCGACAGCATGCCGAGCGCAAGCACGTCGACCTTCAGCAGCTTGAGTGCCTCGATATCGTCCTTGTCCCACTCGATCACGCTGCGCCCCGGCATCGCCGCGTTTTCGATCGGCACGAGGCGAGAGAGCTTGTCGCGCGCAATCACGAAGCCGCCGACATGCTGCGACAAATGCCGCGGAAATCCGCGCAGCTCGTGGGTCAAGCGAATCAGGTGCTGCGTGATGTGCGATTGCGCGTCAAAACCTGCGTCGGCCAGATGCTTGGCGATCGCGTCCGGACCATCCCACCATTGCTGCGACTTGCCGATCCGCTCGACCAGCGCTTCCTCGAGCCCGAGCGCCTTGCCGACATCTTTCAACGCGCTGCGCGTGCGGTAGGTAATGAGCGTAGCGGTGAGCGCTGCTCGGCGCCGGCCGTATTTTTCGTAGATATATTGGATAACCTCTTCTCGGCGCTGATGCTCGAAATCGACGTCGATATCGGGCGGCTCGTCGCGTGCTCGCGAGATGAATCGCTCGACGAGCATCCCCATGCTCACGGGATCGATCTCCGTGATCCGCAGGCAATAGCAAACGACCGAATTGGCCGCCGAGCCGCGCCCCTGGCACAGGATATGGCGCTCGCGCGCAAAGCGCACGATGTCGTACACCGTCAGGAAATACTTTTCATAGCGAAGCTCGTGAATCAACGCGAGCTCTTTTTCGATCTGTTCGATATCGTCGACAGAAAGCCCCTTGGGCCAGCGTTCAATTGCACCGGTCATCACGAGCTTGCGCAGATGGCTCGTCGGCGTCTCGCCGGGCGGCACGAGCTCCTCCGGATACTCATACTGCAGTTCGTCGAGACTGAACGTGCAGCGGGCCACGACACGCAACGTCTCTTCGAGCGTATCCGCCGGATAGAGCGATGCGAGTCGCACACGAGTGCGCATGTGCCGCTCGGCATTCGGCTCGAGCGCGTGGCCGCACTCCGCAAGCGGCGTCACGAGACGGATCGCGGTCAACGTATCTTGAAGCGGCTTGCGCGAGCGCGCGTGCATCAACACCCCGCCTGCGGCAACGAGCGGCAAGCCGCTCTCATCCGAAATCATCCGCAGCGCTTCGGTATGTTCATCGTCGCGGCCGTTTTGCCAGAGCTCGAGCGCGAGCCATGAGCGCTCTTGGGCGAAGGCCGCGAGCCAGTGCGCGCAACGCAGCGTCTGCGCCAGCGAAGTTTCCCGCTGCGGCACCAGCATCAAGAGGCAATCGGGCAAGTGCTTCAAATGCGCGAGCTCCGATGGCGGATCGGTAAAGTCCTCCGGAGCAAGCCGGTAGCTGCCTTTTTCCGCGCGTGAGCGCGCGAGTGTAATCAGCTCGGATAGGTTGCCATAGCCTTCCCGATTCGTTGCGAGCACAACCAATGTGCAAAAAGGCTCGCCGTCTTCGCTGGTCAGACGAAGCTCGCTGCCGATCAAAAGCTGCAATGCGCCCTCATGCTCTTTCGCCGCGACGTGCGCGCGCACGACACCAGCAAGCGAGCACTCGTCGGTAATCGCGAGTGCGGCATAGCCATGATGGATCGCCTGATCGACGAGGTCGCGCGGATGCGAAGCGCCGCGCAGGAAAGAGAAATTGCTCAGGCAGTGCAGCTCGGCATAGCCCGGCAATTGAGGCGGCGGTGCCGATGCCTGCGTGGCAGGAGATAAAGCAGAGGGCGCCATCGCTTCAACCGAAAAGACCTTGCAAGAACCAATGACCCGACAGGCGCTCTCGGAACACCCAGAACATTCGCCCGTCGTCGTCGGCTGCGATGTAGTAATCGCGTTCGACACCCTGCCCATCCCACCACCCCGCCTCGATCCGCTCGGTGCGGGTCAGCATTTTCAGGGGACGTCGATAGACCGGCCGCTGCTCGCGCATGACCAATTTGAGCGGCTTGTCGAGCAGCCAAACGGGACGCGGCGGCTGCGGGACTTCATCGGATAAGACAAGCGCTGGCGGAGGTTCGCGAAGCGGCAACGCGTTGTCCGGCAGCGCGGTTTGCGCCGCGCCATCCGGGTGGCTGGGCTCGACGGTGCCACCTGCAGCGACATCCGATGCAGATGCCGGCCTCTCCTTTGCCGCAGACTTCGCCCTTGAATTCCGCGGCGAGCGCTTCGACTTCGTCTGCCGTGACGTCCGCTCGGGCTGCCCGGTTTGATATGCCTCGACACTCATCGCTCTCTCGGGTCGATGATCGTCCAGCATGGAAATCCGCATCACATTTTCGGAACCCAAACGCGCACTCAGCCGTTCAAAGAGACGTGCGACCGAATCTCGATCCGCATCCGGCATAGGAAACAGCGTGTCCGATTGCGCCGCATGTTCGCCGATCTGATCGGCGACGATTTTCAGCTCGATGGCCGGCGCGATCAGCTCAGTCTGGTTCAGCTTCTCGCGCAGCAGCCAGATCAGATGATCGGGATCGCGCGACGGCACCGCCCACGACACCGTCAAGCTCGAGGTACGCGGCGCATGGCGAGCGGCCAACTCATGTTCGAGCAACAGCGTGTAGCGGCTGACCGCCGCGTGATGTGCGCTCAACCATCCGGCCAACTGCATCACGAGCCTGCGAGCGGCAAAGAGCAGCGCTTCGGCGCTATCGACACGCGCCTGCAACTCGAGCTGCGCCCGAAACGAAGCCGGCGCCCGGAACGACTCGCGCAGGTCTGGCTTTTCGCCGTAAGCCTGCGCGAGCAAGTCCAAAACGTCGCTGCCGAAACGTCTGACGACCCCGGCACGAGGCAAGCGCCGCAGATCGGCCAGCGTCGTACAGCCGATCTGTTCGAACGCATCGCCATATGCGGCTACGGCAGGCAACAACGAAACTGGCAGCGCGTCGAGTGCTCGCGGCAGTGACGCTTCCTTCACGACATGCCAGCGACGCCCCTCCCGCCGCACGCGGGCATGCGCGAGCAGCCACGCGCCCCATGCGGTCGGCGCACAAGCCATGCGTGCGGTATAGCCGAAATCGCGGACTGTCGACGCCACCTTCGCCAGCAATGCGCGCAGTCCGCCGAAGAGCCGCAACCCTGAACCCACTTCGAGCAGCAGCGTGTGAGCGTGAGCCAGCGAAACCTTCGGCGTATACGCCAGCAGCGCCAGCGCCATCGCTTCGAATGCTTGCGTCTCGCGCTCGACATCTGGCGTGAGCATCTGGAGCCCGGGGGCCAGCACCAGCGCATACGAACGCGTTTGCCCCACCTGCACGCCGAGTTGGTATGCAGGGGTATCCGGCATCAGGATGTGCGAGTGATCGGCCAGGGCATAGCACCGGATATCGCTGGCGCCAGATACGGACTCGCTGATGCCATCACGCCGATTCGATTGGCTCGTGCTCTTTTGCTCGGACAGAGGCGGCTTCACGGCCTCCAGCGATAAGAGAGGCAATGTCACAGCGATCCACAACATGATTGACCTTTCGTTCGTGACGCCCTGGACGTGCCGTGCGCGCTGGCAACATCGCTTCTTGCACAGGGAGCTCGATCCGCAGCGGTTCTGCGAGGGGCGGACCACGGCGCTTGATGATGTCGATCGCCAATCCGACCTTGTGCAACCAATGCCGGCGCTTCATCGCCTGCGCACCATCCGGCAGAATCGGCGAACAAATCATCCGCAACGGTGCAGCCGAAGAGTGCGCCGCCACATTCGCCGGACGAATCAGAAAGGCCAGCGATCGGGAATCTTGAGCCGCGACTTGCAGACGCCTTAGTGCTTCAGGCCGTGCGTTCGATGCCCACATCAATACCGCCCCTATCCCACCCTGCTTCAGTGCCTGCTCCGCGGCCCAAAACGCTTGGGGCTCGGCCGCCCGCACCCAAAAAACCCGATCGACAGCGACTCCCCATGCTTTCAACGCGGCCGTGTGCGGGTGATACGGCGGCGCAATCATCACCACATGCCGCTCCGCTTCCATCGTGAGCTGGCGAAGCGCATAAACCAGCAAGCGCATCTCGCCTACGCCGTCATGCTCGATCAACAACTCGGTCAGACTGCCGGTAGGCCAGCCCTGTCCGGGCAACGCTCGGTCGAGCGCTGGATGACCGCTCGAAATCGTCTGCGCCAACGGACTGGCAACCTGGTTGCCCTGCCACATCTGGCGTTGCAGATTGGGCGCCAGCGCCTGCGCCGCAAGCTGAATGACTGCTGCCATAGACCTGCTCGTTTTAAAGAGAATGCGCTGCCCTGCTCGCGCGCGAGCATCAAGATGAACCCAGCTTCGTTGTGGCTGGGCTGTGCGCGCCAAGCTGGCATCAGCCCGTTTGCATCACCTAGTTAAGTGACTTCGTATTCCTTGCGTTTGTCACGCACTGGGTAGTCTTCTGCGCATACCCACCCCGGCTGCCCCCGACGGAGCGCGGTGATAAGCAACACGACCATCTGCTGCCAGCCTGCGGAAATGTGACGCAGTTGGACGGATAGCGTGCATCCGATACTGTATTTTTATACAGTATTTTGTGGGGAAAGTTAAGGGGCGTTGAGGCGTAATAACTCGGCGCTTTTTGTCTGCGGAGAAGGCGTGACAGGATGATGGGATGGGGCGGAGGCGGTTTTGCTGTGGCAGTGAACCGTGCTATCAGCCACGCTGATGGCACGCGGAGAGCGCCTGTTGGCGTGAGGGGATCGGGAGTCGGTTGACCTGCCGGCTGCCAGTGATGCTGAGGTTGCCACTGCGCTGGCTGCGGCGAGCCGATAGAGCTGAAGCGGCCTGTTTTCTGAGGGTTTTTGCGGGACTGGTTTTTCCGGCGCGTAAACGC
>NZ_JBCHAA010000037.1:0-23633 GCF_053525655.1 Trinickia camelliae | reverse complement strand
GAACAACGCCATTCCCAACGGCTCGTGAGTGTCTAGGATAGCCGGGGCGATTCAATCCCAGATTCATGTAATAGCAGTCCTTCGCCCCGCCACCTATTATCAAGCCACTGGAAGCATGAACCGTTCAATTCGGTCAGTACGGTCCTCGATGTGACCGCGGGCCTGATGAACGTCGTGCCGAGCAATCCCTGGCGACCGATTCAGCAACTCGTCTTGATTGCGCAAACCAACCTCTTGCGCTGAGGGAGCGATATGGACACCACTGCACTCATGCTTTCGCGGCTGCAGTTCGCCTTCACGGTATCGTTTCACATCATCTTTCCTTCGTTCACCATCGGCCTGGCGGCATGGCTGACGGTACTGGAAGCGCTGCATCTGATGACTGGGCGCCCCGCCTATCGCCGCGTCTTCGAGTTCTGGCTGAAGATTTTCGGGATCGCTTTCGGTATGGGCGTGGTCTCCGGAATCGTACTGGCCTTCGAGTTCGGCACGAACTGGAGCGAACTGTCACGGCTCTCGGGGTCGATCCAAGGGCCGCTGTTGTCCTATGAGACCTTCACAGCCTTCATGCTAGAGGCGTCGTTCTTCGGCGTGCTGCTTTTCGGCAGAAACAAGGTAAAGCCGGGCCTGTATCTCTTCTCTGCGGCGATGGTCGCGCTCGGCACGACGTTCTCGGCGTTCTGGATCATGGTGAACAATAGCTGGATGCAATATCCGGTGGGGTACACGATCCAGAACGGCGTCTACGTACCGGACGACTGGGCGAAAATCATCTTCAGTCCGGTTGTATGGGTGCGGTTTCCTCATATGCTGCTCGCGGCGTATGTCACCGGCGCGTTCTGTGTCGCCGCGACAGGTGCGTGGTACACGCTGCGCAGGATGTGTCCCGCCGAAGCCCGCATCATGCTGCGCATGGGCTTGTTTCTCGCGGCGATCCTCGTGCCGGTCCAACTGCTGTTCGGACATCTGGTCGGCGATTATGTGCACCGCTATCAGCCCATTAAGTTTGCAACGATCGAGGCGCGTTGGCACGACGAACAACCCGCATCCGAAGTCCTGCTTGCGTGGCCCGATGCAGCGCACGAAAAGAACGAATATGCGATATCAGTTCCGGTCCTCGGCAGCCTGATTGGATCGATGACGCTCGATTCGAAAGAGGTCGGTCTCACTGATTTTCCGCGCGGCGAGCGTCCGCCGATCGCCATCCCGTTCTTTGCATTCCGGGTCATGGTGGGGTGCGGTCTCCTCATGCTACTCGTCGCCTGGGGCGGAACCCTGCTGTCGCTCAAGGAGCGCCTGTTGCAGCGGCGCGCGTTACTGTGGGCGGTATTCCTGTGCTTTCCGCTGCCGTTCATCGCGACGCTTACCGGCTGGCTTACCGCGGAGGTTGGACGTCAGCCGTGGACTGTCTATGGACTGCTGCGCACCGCTGACGCGCTTACGCCGTTCCTGACTGCGCGCGCGGCCGCAGGTTCGCTGTTGGTCTTCTGTACGACCTATTTCTTCATCTTTGCCTTCGGCACCTTCTACATTTACAGGCTGCTCAAAGGGGGCCCTGCCGAGGACCTGCTGCACCCGCCGCCTGCCGCGTTGCCGAACCGGCCGCTTTCGGTGGCGGCCGAACTGCCGTCGACGGTCAAATGATCCAGGAGATGCGCAAATGATCCTCTACTGGTCGCTGATACTTGCTCTCAGCATGTTGCTGTACGTATTGCTCGATGGCTTCGATCTCGGTGTCGGCATGCTGTTCGGTGTGACCCGGGACGAAACGCGCAGAAGCCATATGCTGGCCGCCGTTTCGCCGCTGTGGGATGGCAACGAAACCTGGTTGATCGTGGCCGGCGTCGTGTTGTGGGGCGCTTTCTCACCGGCCTACGCGTTGCTGGTCTCCGCGTTCTATATCCCGGTGATTCTGATGCTCGCGGGTTTGATCTTCCGCGGCGTTGCCTTCGAATTCCGGGGCAGGGCACGTCGTACGCGCGCAATCTGGAACGTCGGTTTCGTAGTGGGTTCGGTCGTCGCCGCCTTCATGCAGGGGGCGATGGTCGGTGCGCTCGCAAAGGGGCTGCGGATCGTCGACGGACGTTTCGGGGGCGACGTCATGACCTGGTGCAGTCCTTTCTCGATGCTTTGCGGCGTAGCGTTGTGCGTCGGCTATGCGCTGCTCGGTGCGAGCTGGATTATCAAGAAATGCGAGGCAGACGCCCGCGACGCTGCGTATCGGGCGATTCCGCCGCTTCTGGTCGTGGTACTCGTTCTGTTGGCCATGCTGTTCGTTCATGCGCTTTATGAAAACCTCGCGATCATGCATCGCTGGCTCGACCGACCCTATCTTTTTCTTGTGCCATTGGTGGCGCTATGTGCAATCGCGGGGACTCTGACCGGCGTCAAACGACACCGCGACAACCAGCCGTTCCTGATGATCGTAGTGCTGTTCATCTGCGCTTACGCGATGCTGGCGATTTCGTTCTGGCCGTACATGATCCCGTTCTCGCTCACGATCACCCAGGCAGCAGGACCGCATGCAAGCCTCGCCTTCATGTTCTGGGGGGCTGGCCTGTTCGTCTACCCGTTGATGCTGATCTACACGATCTATAGCTACAACGTGTTCAAGGGCAAGGTTGACCTGACTTCGGGTCACTACTGATGAAAGCTATCGCCACCTTCCATGTGTATGGCGCGTGCTTCAGGTTGTGGGCCGGCCCAAGCGGTCGGCTTACGACGGGTCAATCGGCTGATTACGGATGCGACGACACGCGCGCGTGCGCAGTCAGCCCGCAAGCGAGGATCGGGAAACGTCATTGCAAGACAACCTTGCCATGAGGTACCGGGATTCTGCAGGTTCGTCCAATTGGAGTCATTCGTAGCCACCGGAGAGATCATGAAAGTTGCCTTGTTTGTTCCATGTTTCATAGACGCCTTTTTTCCCGATGTCGGCGTCGCAACGCTCGAGCTGCTTGAGCGTTTGGGTTGCGATGTGGACTTTCCGCTCGAACAGACCTGCTGTGGTCAGCCGATGGGCAATAGCGGTTGCGAGAAAGACGCCGCGGCGACCGAAGCGCTGTTCGTCAAGAACTTTGCCGGCTACGACTACATCGTTGCGCCGAGCGGCAGCTGCGTGCACCACGTGCGCGATCATTTCACGGCAATCGAATCGACCGCGGAAAGCAGGGCTGTGCGGGCCAACACTTATGAGCTGGTCGAATTCCTGCACGACGTGTTGAAGGTCGACGCGCTTCCGTGGGCCGAGTTTCCACATAAGGTCGGCCTGCACAACAGTTGCGGAACGCTGCGAGGGCTGCGCACCGCGAAGATGTCGGAGACTAATGAGCCGTTCTTCTCGAAACCGCTGTCGCTGCTGCAGAAGGTTAAGGGAATCGAGTTCGTTACGCCCGCTCGGCCCGACGAATGCTGCGGATTCGGCGGCACGTTCTGCGTGACCGAGGAACCGGTCTCTGCGCGGATGGGCTATGACAAAGTCCGCGATCACAAGCAGGCCGGTGCCGAATACATCGTATCCGCGGATTCGTCGTGCCTGATGCACCAGAAAGGCTGCTCGGAACGGCTCGGCCTTGGTCTGAAGTTCATCCATATCGCACAGATCCTCAATGGAGCGCGCTCATGAAACGTGTCGACCACGTAAAGGCGTCGCGCGAATTTATCGCCGACGAAAAACACATCGAGTTCCATGACAAGCGCTTGTGGACTCTGCGAACCTTGCGAGACGAGGCCGCGCACGGCATCGAAGAATGGGAGCATTTGCGCTCGCTCGCTTCAGGCATCAAGGAACATGCGCTGACGCATCTCGCCGATTACCTCGAAGAATTCGAGCGCAACGCGACGAACAACGGTGTGATCGTGCACTGGGCGAAGGATGCGGAAGAGCACAATCGCATCGTGCACGAGATTCTCGAAAGCCACGGCGCAAAGACGCTCGTCAAAAGCAAGTCGATGCTGACCGAAGAATGCGAAATGCGCGAGTACCTCGAACCGCGGGGTATCACGGTCGTCGAATCCGATCTCGGCGAACGTATCCAGCAGCTCGATCACGAGCGCCCCGCACACGTTGTGGTGCCGGCGGTTCACAAACTCGCATCGGACGTCTCCCGAGTGTTTTCCAAAACGCTTGGAACTGATCCGGATAACAGTGACGTGCATTACCTCGCCGAAGCGCAGCGCGACGCGACCCGGCCAATCATCCTGAACGCGGAAGCCGGGATGACCGGCTGCAATTTTGCGGTCGCGGAGACGGGTGGCATTACGGTGTGCACGAACGAAGGCAATGCCGATCTTAGTGCGAACGTGCCGCCGTTGCACATTGCATCGATCGGCATTGAGAAGGTGATTCCGAAGCTCGAGCATCTCGGCGTGTTCATCCGGTTGCTGTCGCGCAGTGCGCTCGGCGCGCCGATTACGCAGTACACATCGCACTTCCGTGGTCCGCGCAAAGGCGGTGAAATGCACTTCGTGCTGGTGGACAACGGCCGTTCGGCACGACTCGCTATGGACGACTTCTGGTACTCGCTGAAGTGCATCCGCTGCGGCGCCTGCATGAATACTTGTCCGGTCTACCGGCGCAGCAGCGGCCTGAGTTACGGCGGGGTGTATTCCGGTCCGATCGGCGCGATCATCAATCCGACCTTCGATCTGAAGAAATACAGCGCGCTGCCGTTTGCTTCGACGATGAACGGCAGTTGTACGAACGTCTGTCCGGTCAAGATCAACATTCACGAGCAGATCTACAAGTGGCGCCAGATCGTCGCCGAGCAGCACGAGTTGCCATTCATCAAGAAAGAGGCAATGAAGGTTGCTGGCAAGGTGCTGGCGGAGCCGAAGCTGTACCGCGCGGCGGTCAAGGCAGCGGACGCGGCTGTCGCGACGTTGCCGCGTGCCTTCATCTACAACCCCTTCAACGCGTGGGGCAAGCAACGGGAAGTGCCAGAGGCGCCCGAGCAAACCTTCCGCGACTGGTACCTCAAGAACAGGAAAGCAAAATGAACAGCCGAAACGCCATTCTCGACAGTCTGCGCGCCACGCAGCGCGCACCCGCGTTGCTTCCGGACGTGCCGATGTTCGACGCCGGGTTACCCCCGGCGCTCGACAGGTTCAAGGAGACGCTTGCCCAGATGGGCGGCATCTGGGCGGAGATGCCTGCTGACGGCGACATCGACGCGCTGATCCGGGCGCGCCATCCGGATGCGAAAGTGATCTGTTCAGCCGTGCCCGAAGTGGCCGGTACGCGGCGTATCGAACAGGTCCGCGATCCGCATGAACTGAACGACGTCGATGTTGGTATCGTGCGGCCGCGCTTCGCGGTCGCCGAGACCGGGTCGATCTGGCTCAGTGAAGTGCAGTATCAGGTCAATGCGCTTGGCTATCTGTCCCAGCATCTCGTTGCGTTGCTCGATCCGGCCGACATTGTCGGCAATCTGCACCACGCGTACCACCGCTGCGAATTCTTCGCTGCGAACTACGCGGTGCTGATGAGCGGACCCTCCGCGACGGCCGATATCGAGGGTGTCCTGATTCTCGGCGCTCAAGGCATCCGCTCGCTCACGGTGATTCCGGCTCCACGGGTTCGTGACCCCGCGTAAGCAAAATGAACGCAACCGCGATCGTTGGGGGCGGGGTGCGCAGTTGCTGCAAGCACAGTTCCGGTTTTCGCGGTCGAGGTCATGCGTTGGCAAGCCACGCTGAAGGTCGGGCCGCGCCCGGAAGACTGAGGGGCGCCCGGTAGTCCGGATCGCCGCAAATTTGCGGCGTTCGGGCGAAGCGTGGCCTTCCGGATGGCAGATACGCCGCGACTTTTTCGGCCCGGTGACGCTTAAAAAACCAGCACGAACGATGGCTGAAACGAAAGAAACACGAAACGAAGCGCGCATTCGGGCCGACGACGTATTGATCGACCTGCTCAAGAGCCTGCCGTTTCGCGACCGGCTTGCCGAGGGCAGCTTGACGGCGCTGCAGGCCGTCTGCGGCGCATGTCTCGCTTACGGCATCGCCTGCGCGCTACATACCGAACAGGCTTTCTGGGCCGCGATTACGGCCATCTCCGTCACACATCCCCGCTACGCGGACACCCGCAACCTGTCACGCGACCAGTTCATCGGGGCCATGGCGGGTGGCCTGCTCGGTTTCGTCGGCGCTTCTTTCGGCGCTGGCAAGCACGAGATCTTGGGCTACGCGGCGACAATTGCCGCAGTGATCATCGTCTGCTGGTGCGTGAACGTGGGTAGCGCAGCGCGCCTTGGCGCCATCACCGCGACTATCGTGCTGCTGGTTCCCGAGCAAGGACCGCTATGGGGCGTGCCGTTGTTCCGGCTCTTGCAGGTCGTCCTCGGCACGGTGTCCACGCTTCTCGTCAGTTGGCTCTTCACTCAAGTTCACCATAGACTGGCGCGACGCTAGCGCCAGCTATGATCGCACCTGAAAAATTCAAATTGGCCGGAATGCATCCAGTTGGAAATCACGTGTCGCTCCTGATTGGCCGCGTGGAGCTCAAACGAGCGACTGTTGCCGGCTAGGTGTGTGACTGGACGCCCGGTGAACGTCGATCTGCGATCGCGAAAAAAAGGCACTGAACGCAGAGCTTAATGGTGGACGTAAATCGGCGGTGAATAAGTACTCACCGTCATGTCAGTCCGCCGATTTTGTTGCGATGTTCCGTTGACGCTCGGACCGTAACCGGTAACGCCTTGCGCAACGCCACTTTGTTCGACGACGCGTCTCTCAGCTGCCTGAATGTCGGCCGGATAGTTCGCGTCGTCACCCGCCGACGGGTTATACCCGGCCTGCTCGACGCGCACGAGGTCTGCTTCGACTTGCGCACGCGTCAGCGGCACGCTACTAACCTGCGCGGAGGAAAGCGTCGGGCTAGTGAGCGCTCCGATAGCTAACGTAATGCAGATAAGCGTTTTCATGATTGAAAACTCCTTCATTTACTGAGGCGCAACGAAGAGGCGAGCGGAGTCGTGGATCGGCGTCTCACCGATCCATAAGAACATCGCTAGGTGCCGGTAACGATCGTTACCCTAAGGTTTTCATGTCACGCTATTGCTCAGCAGCGACATATGGCTTCACCATCTTGGCGGGATCGACGACGCGATCGAACTCCTCCTCAGAGACAAAGCCGAGCTGGAGGGCCGCTGCCTTCAGGGTAAGATCGTGATCCATCGCGTGATGCGCGATTTTCGAGGCTTTGTCATATCCGATTACTGGAGCCAGCGCGGTGACCAGCATCAGGGAGCGATCCACGTACTCCTTGATCTTCTTGACGTTCGGCTTCGTGCCCTCGATCAGGAATCGACGGAAGTTCGTGCAGCCGTCGGTCATTAACGTAATCGAATGAGTCAGGTTGAAGATGATGAGCGGCTTGTAGACGTTCATCTCGAGATATCCGCTCGCGCCGCCAAAGCCGACCGCGACGTCGTTCGCCATGACCTGCACGGCGAGCATTGTCAGCGCCTCCGCCTGGGTCGGATTGACCTTGCCGGGCATGATGGAGGATCCCGGTTCATTTTCTGGGATCAGCAGTTCCGCGAAGCCCGCACGCGGGCCGCACGACATCAGTCGAATGTCGTTGCCGATCTTGTAGAGCGAGACCGCCAGTGTGCGAAACGTACCGGAAAGCTGTATCAGCGCATCGTGGGCGCCCTGTACGGTGAACTTGTTCGATGCGCTGACAAACGGCAGTTCCGTCAGCCTGGAAATTTCAGCTGCGGCGGCCTCCGCGAAGCCCGGTGCGGCGTTGATCCCGGTTCCCACCGCGGTACCGCCCAACGCGAGGCAATACGCTCCATTTAGAGCATCGTCGATTCGGGCAAGGTTGTCGGCAAGCATACCGGCATAGCCGGACCACTCCTGGCCGAGCGTGAGCGGCGTTGCATCCTGCATATGGGTTCGGCCGATCTTGACGATGTCCTTCCACTCTTCAGCCTTGGCGGCGATCGCGTCATGTAGTGCCTTTACCGCCGGAACCAGGCGCTGCGTCGTGTTGACGACCGCGGCGATGTACATCGCGGAAGGAAACGAGTCATTCGACGATTGCGACATATTGACGTGATCGTTCGGATGCACCGGCTTCTTGCTGCCGAGCTCCGTGCCAGCGAGCTGACAACAGCGATTTGAGATCACTTCATTGACGTTCATGTTGAACTGTGTACCGCTGCCGGTCATCCAGACGTGCAAAGGAAACATGTCGTGGTGCTGGCCGGCCAGAATTTCATCGCATACCTGGGCAATCAGAGTATGGGTGTGATCGTCAAGACGTTTGCCCGCATGATTTGCGTTGGCCGCCGCCTTCTTGAGGATGGCATAGGCAGTTATCATTTCCCTCGGCATCAGGTCTCTGCCGATACTGAAGTGTTCGAGCGAGCGCTGCGTCTGAGCGCCCCAAAGCCTGTCGGCGATGACGGTGACTTCTCCGAGGCTGTCAGCCTCTGTGCGAACGTTGCCCATCGTAAATCTCCTTTCATTGAAAATGTCGCGATGCCAGGCCTGCGGGCAATCCGACCGGGTGCTGCCGATAAGCGAGACGGCCCATCAGCTCAGGTGAGTCGCCAGGACGATTGCGACAGTGATAGTCACAATCGAGCCGACAGTGCCAACCAGAGTGGAGGCCGCGGCTTCATCCGCATAGGTTCGGTAACGTAGTGCAAGCATTGATGCAGCCGTCGCGGTTGGGATCGCTCCGGTCAAAAACAATTCGCGTGCCGGTGCGCTGTGTATGCGGAACAGCGTCGTCAACCCAAAGAGGACGGCGGCCTGCCCCACGTTCTTCATCAATGCGTTGAAGGCGATATCGCGGTCCATGCGCAGCCGTTGTCCATAGAGAATCAATCCCAACGTGAACAGCGCGACGCCCGCGGCAGCCTGACCAATGAGATTGAACGAAAGCTCGAGTACCTTGGGTGTATGGACACCCAAAAGGGCGATGATTGCACCGATGATCGGCAGCCAGACGACCGGCTGCTTAATGGCATCGAGGAAGCTATGAGCCACTAGCGCCCCAGTGTTCTGCCCGGCCTTGCCGCCACCGAGACCGATCTGAACCAGGACCAGAGTCAGCGGGATCATGATTACGCTGGTGACGAGATTGCCTACCACAACTGCGAGCACGCCCTGTTGACCGATTACTGCTTCCAGGACTGGAAGTCCTGAATACGCCATACTCGGGAAGGCGCAAACCAGTGCCTGCAGCGCACTCTCGCTGAGACTGTGGCGGAACACCAATTTGCCAATTCCGAATGCGATGGCGTAGGGCACCATCAGCCCCAACAACATAGAAAGAAGATAGGGGCCGTTCTCTATTGCTGTGGGGGATATATTCAGAACACCGCCAAGAAGGGCGAGCGGCAGAGCGAAGCGGACAACGAAGTCCGCGAATATAGGCGCTGAAGATTTCTCGATGATGCGAAATTTGGCTGCGAGTACGCCTAGGGCTACGACGAATACGACGGGCAGCAAGGCTGCCAGGATAGTCTGTGTCATGACTTGATCTCGATGTGTCGCAATAAGAAGGGGGCAGAAAGCAAAGCAAACTTGTTAGGATGCTTTATTCGGCGCCGCTGCACAGGAATTAATTGGGCTCGCTCCTCTGTCAATCGTGGCTGATCGATAAGACGACGAACCGTCGAGACACACCGTACCTACCGGTTGCCATAGATGTCGATTGATATGGATGCCTCAGTGTCTACTTGGTATTGATGCTAGTTTGCGTGTCCTACGACGTCTATTACATAAAGCTGGAATCAGTTCGCTTGGCAGGTCGACCATGATGATTCTCGGCGGTTACCGGGCGATGCGCTCATGGCGATGTATGTTCTTCAACGATTCAGCGCAGCGATGAGCGAACATGGGCCACGTCTCACTGCACCAGTCATCGTCTAGATCCGGTACCGACCTCGCGGGCGGTCGATTACAGGCTCGTCTTTCGTGAGACCGTAGCTGGACTGGTCGTCTTGATTGCTTGTCCTCGTTGCTCAACAAGCGTGAAGTGCCAATATCCTCAGCCGGGCCGATTCCAGATTCATGTAATAGCCGTCCTTCTCCTTGACGACTATCGTCAAGAAACAGGCGCTAGGAAACATTCAAATCACTCAGTAATACTTTGTGGGTGCATTGCGGGCCTCGAGTGAAAGCAGTCCTCGTGAACGTCCTGCCGGGCAAATCACGGTAGCCGATTCGGCAATCCGTCTTGGTCGCGAAAACCAACCTCTGTTGCTAGGAGAGCGGTATGGAAATGACCGCGCTCATGCTGTCGCGGTTGCGGTCCGCCTTTACGGTGCGCGCCACGCTAGGCGCATTAAATTTGCAAAGTTTATTGATGTTCACATCGACCCCGCGCGCCTTTGAAAGAGAGGTGCGCACCTGTTGGCAGCTTCGTTTTTTTTGACAGGTGCCGTCAACCATGGTCTCACGTCGTGAGCGGTTTCAGCATATATCGGAAACGCGGAGGCAGCAGTGAATGAAGAAGAGTTAGCCTCTCCCATAACCGATATTGTGGAAACGGAACGTCCATCCGAGTGGAACTGGGTTGATGACCACGGCATCCCGTTGAGAATCACCCCCGATCGCATAACAAGAATTGGCATATTTGGCGTATGTGGTTGGTCTTTGATCGAGACACCTTTGGAAATTGACGTGTCGAATACGAATACCTGGCTACTCGCGCTCGCAGTATCGAAGCTGATAGTGATCCTCACCGGTACCGGTGCTATCGCTAGGGTACGCGCCGCACGCGCTACCTTTGCTTTCATCTGCGGGGCAGGTGTGCTGGCCGTTGCGCCCGCGCTGCCGCTTTTATATGCGCGATCCGTTGAGATCGCAGTGGTATCGACATTGGAATGCGTTTTGAAGGCTGCGTGTCTCGGCGCGCTTTTCCTTTCGTCGTTTCAGAAGAAGCCGAGTAAAAAGCGGGCGGGCACCGTGGATCCAGGTATTCGGTGAGATCGATCAAGGCCCGACGATGTGTTTAGAGAAGCATTAAACGCATGCCGTGCTTCCCAACTTAGCCATGAGTGATGGCACTCCCTATGGCATATCTGATTTTGTGTCGCGTTCGTACTTTTGTTCGGAGTTCGTGCCGTCGTCGCTTCTGAATTTAATAGGTATGTTCAGTTTGAGATCAAGGTTGAGATCGGGGATCGTCGCACGTCCGCCGGGCCCGCTGGTGACGTCCGCAAAAGCACGGTGCAAGACTATTCAATTGTCAGTCGAGACTTTGCGTGTCCAGGTGGCCGACAGCTTCCCGACGTTGCAGCAGGGGGAAGGCTTCGCCGTCAGACGATAGATTTATAACGCCAAAAGCGGTGGTGACATTACATAATCATGTAGGAGTAGCGCGGCTTCGCGCGCTTCCGGACGCCGGTTCTGGAGACTATAATTTGTCATTCGCACGTCCGAGTGAGATGCACCGGCAGCGTGTCTATCGGGGACGGACTGTACTGACGTTAGATGATGGCTTTACCTGACCCCAGAGAGGTTTCATGGAATCCGCAAACGAACTGGTCTATGTGGTGGACGACGACAAGCGGGTGCAAGAAGCGCTTTCTGCGCTGCTGCTCTCACATGGAAGAAACGTCCGGGCATTCAGCTCCGGTGGAGAGTTTCTCGACACACCGCGTCAAAACGTTGTTGCGTGTCTGATCCTGGATCTGACAATGCCAGGCATGGACGGCCTGGAGGTCCAGAAGCTCATTCGAGCGGAATTTCCGATTCCCGTTATTTTCCTTACTGGAAGGGGAGACGTGCCGTCAGTGGTCCTGGCCATGAAGGGCGGGGCTGTTGACTTCCTCTCAAAGCCCGTCGATGAAGACGCGTTGATGCGCGCGGTCGATGTGGCCCTCGCCAGGGCGCACGTCCTTCGCAAGGAGGCGGAGGATGCGATGACGCTCCAGGCTCTCTATCAATCGCTGACGCCTCGCGAGCAGGAGCTTTTGCCGTTGCTCGCAAGCGGCTTGCTCAATAAGCAGGCGGCGGCGGTCCTCGGCATCACCGAATACACGGTGCAGGTTCATCGCGGCCATATCATGAGGAAGATGCAGGCCGATTCATTTGCCGCTTTAGTGAAGCAGGCAAGTAAGCTACAGCTCGAAACCCCACATATCACTACGCTCGGCGCCTGACGCTATACGCGTCCACGCGCTCCGAACTCCTTTGCCCATCGCAAGCACCTTTGCGAGCACGATGCCACGGAGCCGCCACCTGCCGGCTAAAACGTTCAAGCGATATTATCGAGCAGGTCCAACAACGCGTCCCCATCAATGGGCTTTCTGAAGAAGCCTAGTGCGCCTCTTTGCAGATAGTAGTCTTCCGTGTGCTCACTCGGCTTGCCCGTGATGATGATGACGGGCATCGATACATCGGAATGAATCATTCTCTCGAGCACGTGCATGCCGTCGATGGGCCACATTCCCAGGTCGGTGATAACGCATACGAGGTCTGCGTCGCCGTCGGCAAAAAAATTGGGCGGAGAGTCGTAGAGCCGTGTTCCATACCCGCCAGACGCAAGCAAGTTCGCAAGAGACGCTAGAACGCGTCGATCATCGTCAATCACGGCAACGTTCCGAATCGGAGGCTGGATCATTATTTTCTCCGAGCCATGGAATCCAGCAGAAAACTGGTGCTAGCGCCAGGCATCGAACGTGGTCGCTGTCCGACCACATGCACCAGTTCGCTTGCGGATTCCATGGAGTCCCTATGTGGTTAGGTGAGTGCCTCTCCTAACGTCGGCACAGACCATCCACGATAATCTCATCGAATGTCGCTTTCGTGCGGTCGGCGCCGATTAAAAATTATAGCCCTGATAATCATCAGACGGAAGCACGAAAAGCCATATTGAGCCTTACATGAATATGTAATGGCACTACTAAATATGAATTCGTAGACTTATATTTTTTGCATCGGAAATAAATTCTTTATCCTGTATTCTTTGATAGTGATTCTACAGTCGTAATGATTCGATCGTAGGCGCTCGATCACCCCCAGTCAGCCTGCCGCACGCGGCCTTCCAGCGTTCTCTCGGGTACAAAGCATCGCTCCTGGAGACGTCGTAGGCCGGCCGCTCACGACTCGGGCAAGCAGCAGAATGGATCGGAATCCCATGAATCAGATCGAACTCAATGTGGATCGCGCTCCGTGGCTTCGCGCGCGCGAGCGAACCGTCGTTGTTCCCGAGGATTTCGGCTACAAGCCCCTCGACGGCCTCCTCGATGCCCCGATGCACTCCGGGACCTTCTTGCGCCTCGCCATTGGCATCGCGTCGGCGCTTGCCAAAGTCCACCGGAGTGGGCTCGTGCATAAGGACGTCAAGCCGGCCAACATCCTGGTGAATCCCGATAGCGGTGAAGTCAAGCTCACAGGTTTTGGTCTCGCTTCGCGGATTACGCGAGAGCGTCAACGGCCCGAACCGCCCGAGTCAATCGCCGGTACGCTCGCCTACATGGCGCCGGAGCAAACCGGGCGGATGAATCGTTCGGTCGACTCCCGCAGCGATCTCTACGCGTTCGGCGTGACGCTCTATCAGATGCTCACGGGAAGTCTGCCATTCACCGCTGTCGATCCGATGGAATGGGTGCACTGTCACATCGCGAGAAAGGCGGTGCCGCCGCACGAGCGCGTGGTCCACTTGGCGCCGGTCCTTTCCGCGATTGTGATGAAGCTGCTCGCCAAGACTGCGGAGGAGCGCTATCAGACCGCGGCAGGCGTTGAAGCGGACCTGCGACGCTGCCTGGCGCTTTGGGAAACCCAGCGACGCATCGACGAATTCCCGCTCGGCGAGTTCGACATATCGGACCAGTTGATGATTCCGGAGAGGCTGTACGGGCGATCGGGCGAGATCGAGACCTTGTTTGCCGCCTTCGATCGCGTCGTCACCAGCGGTGCGCCCGAACTGGTTCTGGTCTCCGGGTATTCCGGCATTGGCAAGTCGTCCGTGGTCAACGAACTGCACCGCGCGCTGGTGCCGTCGAACGCGTTCTTCGCCTCCGGTAAATTCGATCAGTTCAAAGACATCCCCTATGCGACGCTGGCGCAAGCCTTTCGGATTCTGTTACGGCCGCTGCTTGGCAAAAGCGAGGCGGAGCTTGCGGCCTGGCGCGACACGCTGCGGGAAGCGCTGGGGCCGAATGCTGGACTCGTCGTGGATCTCGTTCCTGAAGTGGCGCACATCATCGGACCGCCCGCGCCAATCCCCGAGTTGCCTCCACAAGACGCGCACCAGCGGTTTCAGCTCGTGTTCCGGCGATTCATCGAAGTCTTCGCCCGGCCGGAACATCCGCTGGTGCTCTTCCTCGACGATTTGCAATGGCTCGATGTGGCGACGCTTGACCTGATCGAGGACCTGTTGACCCGGTCCCGTCCGCAGTACCTCATGCTGATCGGCGCCTATCGCAACAACGAAATCGATTCCGCGCATCCGCTGATGCGCAAGCTCGATGCCATCAGAGCCGCAGGCGGCAAAGTCGCGGAGATCACGCTCGTGCCGCTTGCGCGAGAGCATCTCGAACAGTTGATGGCGGATGCCTTTCGTTGTGAGGCGGGGCGGGTCGCGCCGCTCGCGTGGCTCGTGCATGACAAGACCGCCGGAAATCCCTTCTTCGCCATTCAGTTCATTGCTTCACTGACAGAAGAGGGGATGCTGATCTTCGATCATGATGCGGCGCGCTGGTCGTGGGACCTCGATCGCATCCGCACGAAGGCTCATACCGACAATGTGGTGGAACTCATGGTCGGTAAGGTGATCCGCCTGTCCGCCGAAACGCAGCAGGACCTGCAACTGCTTGCGTGCATGGGGAACAGCGCCGAGCTCGCCCTGCTGGAAACCGTTTCCCCGCGCCCGGAAGACGATCTCCATGAGGGGCTTTGGGAAGCCATTCGTGCAGGCCTCATTGTCTGCACGGAGCATTCCTGCCGCTTCGTGCACGATCGGATTCAAGAGGCGGCGTACTCCTTGATCCCAGAGGAGTCCCGTGCGCAGATCCATCTCCGGATAGGCAGGGCGCTCGCTGCCAGCATCGCGCCGGAAAAGCTGCCGGAGCTGATCTTCGAGATCGTCAACCAGCTCAATCGCGGCGCACACCTCATCACGTCACAGGACGAGCGCGAGAAGCTCGCCGATCTGAACCTGATCGCTGGCAAGCGCGCGAAGGCATCGTGCGCGTATGCCTCCGCGCTGGCGTATCTCAGCACGGGCGCGGCGCTGCTGCGGGAGGATACGTGGGCGCGCCGGCAGGAGCTTGCCTTCGCCTTGGAACTGCACAGGACTGACTGCGAGCTTTGGATGGGCGCATTGCCTTCCGTCGAGGAACATCTCGCGGCGCTTGCAACGCGCGCTGCCGACACGGTCCAACGAGCGGCCGTCGCGAGCCGGCGCGTGGATCTATACACGATGCTGGGGGCCAGCGACCGCGCGGTGGAGGTGGGCTTGGAATACCTCCGGCGTGTGGGCATTGACTGGACCGCCCACCCCACCCAACAGGAAGCGCGTCGCGAGTACGAGCGCATCTGGTCCCAGCTCGGAAGGCGGGAGATCGAGGCTCTCATCGACCTGCCGTTGATGAAGGATCCGGAGTCTCTAGCTACGCTCGACGTGCTCACTACCCTTGGAGCGCCGACGTTATACACCGACGGAAATCTGTACGCGCTCACCATTTGCAGGGCGGTCAATCTCAGCCTGGAGCATGGCAACAGCGACGCCGCACCAGCGCACTACGTCTCGGTGGGGCTTATCGCCGGCAACCGCTTCGGCCACTACGACGAAGGTTATCGACTCGGAAAGATGGCCTGCGATCTGACCGAACGCCGCGGACTGAAGCGTCTCGGAGGAAAGACCTATCTGGTCTTCGCGCTCGTGGTCCCGTGGACACGATCGCTTCGGGAGTGTGTCGATCCGGCCCGGCGTGCTTTTCAGATGGCGAACGAGCAAGGCGATCCGACGTTTGCGGCCTACGCGTGCCGCAATATCAGTTCCAATTTGCTGGCCTCAGGCGAGCCACTTGATCGGGTTGCGCGTGAAGCCGAGCACGGATTGGAGTTCGCGCGCACGGTGCGGTTCGGATTCGCTGCCGACATGATTTCCGCCCCGCTCGCGCTCGTGCGCACGCTCCGTGGCGAAACCGCGAAATTCGGCTCGCTTGAGGTCGGCGCGTTCACGGAGCGCTCGCTCGAGGCGCGCCTGACCGGTCACCCGGCTCTGGCCTTGCCCGAATGTTTCTACTGGATTCGAAAACTGCAGGCATGCTTCTTCGCTGGCGACTATGCGTCGGCTGTCGATGCCGCGGAAATGGCGGAAAAATGCTTTTCGACCTCGGCGTCGCTTTCGGTCATGCTGTTGGAGAGAGCGGACTACCACCTTTACGCCGCTCTCTCTCGCGCCGCACGCTGCGAGCCCATGGGCCCCGATATGTATTCAAAGCATCGTGAGGCGCTGTCCGCACATGACAAACAACTCCGGGCATGGACGGAAAACTGCCCCCAGAACTTCGAGGATCGTGCACTGATGGTCGGCGCGGAGATTGCGCGCATCGAAGGGCGCTTGCCCGAGGCAATGGATCTGTACGAGCAAGCCATTCGCCGTGCGCGTTCGAACGGCTTCGTTCATAACGAGGCGCTGTCCTACGAACTGGCTGCCCGCTGCTACGCGGCGCGCGGCCTTGAGGAGATTGCCCATCTCTACCTCGGAAACGCACGGCGCGCTTATCTGCGGTGGGGAGCCTTTGGCAAGGTGCGACAACTCCATCAGCTCTATCCCGCGTTGAGGCAGGACGAGCGTGCTCCGGGTGCCGCAGGCATGATCGACGCGCCGGTCGAAGATCTGGATCTGGCCACTGTGATCAAAGTGTCGCAGGCGGTGTCGGGCGAGATTGTCCCCGAAAAGCTCATCGAATCGCTGTTGCGTACAGCCATCGAGCATGCCGGGGCGGACCGTGGGCTGTTGATTCTCCCGCGTGACGGCGAATTCCTGATTCAGGCGGAAGCGAAGACCAGCGGCACCGCTGTTTCGGTCAGCCTGCACGAGACGCTAGTTTGCGCGGACGAGCTCCCCGAGACAGTGATCCGTTATGCCGCGCGCACCCAGGAGAGCGTGCTTCTCAACGACACTTCAATAGGGGGCCTGCATTCCAGCGACGAGTACATTCGCGCGCGGGGCGTCCGGTCGATACTCTGCCTGCCGTTGATGAAGCAGGGTGCGCTGGTTGCGCTGCTGTATCTGGAAAACAGGTTTGCTCCAGGTGTTTTCACGCCCGACAGGATTTCTGTCCTGAACTTGATTGCTTCCCAGGCTGCGATTTCGCTCGAAAACAGCAGCCTGTATCGCGAGCTGCAGAAACGCGAGGCCGAGATTCGCCGCCTGGTCGACGCCAACATTGTCGGGATCCTGATGTGGGACCGGGAAGGCCGGATTCTCGAGGCCAATGACGCGTTCCTGCGCATGGTCGGATACCGGCGCGAGGATCTCGTGTCGGGTCGGCTGCATTGGACCGACCTGACGCCTCCCGAATTGCTAGCCCATCAACTCGAACAAATCTTGCCGCGGCTCGAGCAGACCGGCAGCGTGCAGCCCTTCGAAAAGGAATATCTCCATAAGGATGGTCACCGCGTTTCCGTGCTCGTCGGATCGGCCGCTTTCGACGACGAACACAGGCGTGGCGTGGCCTTTGTCGTCGACATGACCGAGCGTAAGCAAGCCGAGGAAGAGCTGCGGCGCAGCCGCCAGTACCTGACGGAAGCGCAGATGGTCAGCCACACGGGAAGCTGGGCATGGAGCACTGTTTCAAATGCCATTCTGTATTGGTCGGACGAGTGCTATCGGGTCATGGGCCATGACCCTGCGAAGGGCCTGCCTTCGTTCGAGCAATTAGTGGAGGACGTTTTTCCGGATGACCGCACCCGAGTCCTGGAGAGCCTGGAGAAGTCCGTGCGCGAAGGTTCCGACTGGGAAGCCGAGTACCGGCTCGTGAACTTTGATACCGGAGTGAGAACCGTCCGTAGCTTGGCGCATCCGATTCTGGACCTCTCGGGCCAGGCTATCGAATACATCGGCACCGTGATCGATGTCACCGAGCAGAAGCGTGCGGAGGATGAGCGCGAGGAACATCTATGGTTCCTCGAGTGCATGGACCGCATCAACCGCGCCATGCAGCGAACGAACGAGGTCGAGGGCATGACGCGCGGCGTGCTAGAGGAGGCGCGGGTGATCTTCAATTGCGATCGGGCCTGGCTGGTCTATCCTTGCGATCCCGATGCGCCGACGATTCGCGCGGTGATGGAGCATACGCACCCGGACTATCCGGGCGCCTTCGCGCTCGACCAGGAGGTGCCGGTGGACGATCGAGTGGCGGAATGCCTGCGCGACCTGCTGCACGCCCCAGGGGCGGTGGTGGATCCAGGCATCCCTTCGGAGATTCGGGAGCGGTTCAACATCCTGTCGACGATCGCGATCGCGGTTCGCCCCAGGGGCGACAGGGCGTACCTGTTCGGGCTGCATCAGTGCTCGCATTTGCGCTCCTGGACCGCCTTGGAGCGGCGGCTCTTCGAGGAGATTGGGAGACGCCTGGAAGATGCGTTGACGGGCGCGCTCGCACACCGCAACCTGCTCGCGAGCGAGGAGGCGCTGCGCACGAGCGAGGAACGCTTCCGAACCCTTGTCGAACACGCGACCGACGCCATTTTTCTGTACGACGAGGAAGGGACTGTGCTCGACGTAAACCGTCAGGCCTGCGAGGCGCTAGGCTATACGCGCGAAGAGCTCATCGGCATGAGCAACTATCAGTTCGAGCGCGACATAACGCCGGAAAAGGAACAGTGGGTGAAGCAGCGACTGCGCGAGGACGGAAGTGCAACGTTCAACGGCTGCCGCATCCGAAAGGACGGAAGTATCTTTCCCGTCGAGTTGCGTATACGGGCGTTCAACCGCGGCGGACGCCTTTTCGCCATTGCACTCGCCAGCGACATCACCGATCGCAAGCGCCGCGAGCAGCGGCTGCTCGCGCAATTCGGCGTCACGCGGACGCTGTCGGAAGCGGGCTCGCTCGACGAGGCGGCACCGCGTATTCTGCGTGAAATGTGTGAGGCACTCGAGTGGGATCGTGGCGCATTCTGGCGCGTCGATCCGGAAGCGGATGTGCCGGTGCGCGTGCAAGCATGGCCGTCGGCCGCTTTTGCGCGGGCCGGCTCCGGCTCGGTGTCCGGGACGGGCTCCTTCGGCATGGGGCTCCCCGCGCGAGCATGGTCGAGCGGCGCAGCTGCATGGATTCCTGACATGCAGCTCGATCGCGAGTTTCAGCGGGCAGAATCTGCCGCAAAGGAAGGGCTCCGCACGGCCTGCGCCTTCCCAATCAAGTCCAAGAGCGACGTACTTGGCGTGATCGAATTCTTTAGCCGCGAGGTCCGCTACGCCGATCCCGAGCTCTTGCAGACGATGACCTCCGTCGGAAACCAGATCGGGCAATTCATCGAGCGCACGCGAGCGGAAGACGCGCTGCGACATGCGCGGGAAGAGCTTGCGCAGGCGTCACGGATGGCGACAGTGGCCGAGCTGTCCGCGTCCATCGCTCACGAAATCAATCAACCATTGCAGGCCGTTGTGGCCAATGGGCAGGCATGCCGGCGCTGGCTCGCTGCGACGCCGCCAGACATCGACCAAGCCCGGCGCAGTGCAGAAGCCATCGTTCGTGATGGATACGCCACGGCGGATGTAATCAGCCGTATTCGCGCGCTCTTCAAGCGCACGGCTCCTGCACACGTCGATCTTGACGTCAATAAGCTGATACTTCAGGTCTGCACGCTGATGGCTGACGAAATCGACGGGAACGAGATCTTGCTCGCGACTCAGCTAGCTCAGGACCTGCCGATGATCAAAGCCGACGCAGTGCAGATTCAGCAGGTGATCGTCAACCTCGTGCGTAACGCCGTCGAGGCGTTGTCGGCGACGACGGAGCGTAACAAGTCGCTATTGATCCGCTCCCGAGGCGATGGGGACAATGTGGTGGTCGACGTTCAGGATGAGGGTACGGGGCTGGCGAATTTGGAGACGATATTCGAACCTTTTACCACCACCAAGGAAACAGGCATGGGTATGGGGCTGGCGATATGCCGGTCGATTGTCGAAGCACACGCCGGCCGAATTTGGGTCGTGCGTAATGAGGTCCGTGGCGTGACGTTCAGCTTCAGCCTTCCGATGTCGGTCAGCGGGGCGGCGTTGGGAAGGTGACGGCCAGGGTTTCAATCTCAATCTAGTGTCCAGAGTTAGAAATTCGATTCAATATTTCTCTTCACCAATTGGAGACGTACTGGTTGAATAGACCTAAAGAAGGAATAAGGCTTGCGCGGCCTCGATCGGGCGGAAATACACGCCACGCACCATCTGCGTGTCGAAAGAAGCAGAGCTCAAACGTACCCCCATCCCGCCGCGAGGCTTCGACCCGTACGTATCGTCCGTAAGCGCAGCGTGCGTGGCTGAACCGTGTTACCCGCAGCGTTGTGGTCAAATTTGCGGCAAACCATTTTTCAACCATCAAACGCAAAGACATCTCATTAGTGTTCATCTGAGTCTCCTTCGACCACGTTCCCCCGGTTCTGCCATGCCCATTTGCAAGTGATGGCTAAGCCCGAAGGCGTTTGCCCTGCTTCGGAAAATTCATCCGAATGCGCCTTGGTGAATCGACTGCGTGCATGCTTGCTTGCTGGTCTTTCGCGGTGGAGGGCGGATTTGCGGATCTTTACGTCAACGATACGAAGCTTGTTGACTGCTGCCTATTACATAAAGCTGGAGTCAGGGCAGCTAACAGACGCAGCGATTTTTCTTCGAGGTGACGTGGGTGGGCGTTCGCCGGCGAAGCCCAGTGGGTTACCGATGATTTCTTGCGGACGCGTATCCTGACACCAGCGCGACGTCACAACATAAACATGTAATACCGGCGTCGAACCCGGCTTGCTATCGTTGTCTGCTGCAAGAGCAACCTCAACGCACTTAGGGCCGCATGAATGCCAACATCGACAACCGGAGTGACGACACTTTGATCGCGGCACATCCTCATGTGGCGCCGGTCGATGTCGATTTCTCCTTGGTTCGCAACATAGAATCGCGCCTCGTGAGAGCGCGCTCCGCCTTGCTGAGGGAATTGAATCAGGCTCTCGGCAGTCTTGATCTCGGCGTGAACGAAGCGAACTTGCTGATGGCGATCGGTAAAGGTGTCGCCAGCAGTCCTTCGGGATTGGCCGAGCTGTTAGGCGTGGACTCGGGATGCGTGAGCCGGTTGTTGGACCGACTGGAGAAGAGGTCGTTGCTACGGCGTTCCCGTAGCGGGGAAGACCGAAGAGTCGTAAAGGTTTCGCTGACGGAATGGGGTGCCCGTATGGTCATCCGCCTCGAGCAGACTATGCCCGGCATATTGAACGGGCGATTTCTCAGACTCTCGCCCGAAGAACTGGTCGAATTGCATGGTCTGCTTGAAAAACTAATCGGCAACTAGAACAATGGGTGAGATCGCCCGCTCCTTTTTCCGCGCGTTGGAGCATTTAAGCACCGAGCTGGGATCAACTTGTTTATTTCTGGGAGAAAGAATCATGAAGGCAAAGTGGGCACTCGTTTTTATCGCAGCATCGGCATTTAGCGCGATTTGCCAGCCGGCAAGCGCACAGGTAGCGGGCGCGCAGACCATCGGCATCTCGGTCGAGCAGTCGCAGTTGATCGTCGAGGGGTGGAGCGTCAAGAAGAGCCTGCTCGGCAAAAGCATCTACAACGACAGCGGCGAGAAGGTCGGCGTGCTGCACGACATCATCGTCGCGCCGGATAACGCCGTTTCGTTCGCGATCGTGGCGGCGCACCAGTTTCTCGGTGTGTCCCAGCACGACGTGGCGATCCCAATGTCGCAGCTCGACGTTGTGGACGGGAAGCTCGTGTGGGCCGGCGCCACTCGTGATGCAGTCAAGGCGATTCCGGCGTTTCAGTATGCGAAGGTCAGAGAGGTTCCGGTTGCGCGCAAGGAGTACGGCCGCCGCTGAGGCTGGTAGACGACCATGCCCGCTGGGAATTCCGGAGAAAATCGATGGAGCAGCGTTCGGCAACGGGTCGGTCGATGATCTCCCGCTTCATGCCCTTCAGGCATGTAAGCCGTCGTCGGGAGATCGTCCGGCAGTTCACGCCGAATTGGTTTGCGATGACGATGGGAACAGGCATCGTTTCCATCGTCCTGCCATTTGCCGTCGACGGAACTGTTCTGGCTGTGGCGACGATGGGGTTTTGGTTCATCGTCATCGCCAACACGCTCAAGGGAATGTGGCTCGGCAATCTGTTTCGGGCACCGTGCCTGATCGAGCCTTTAGAGTCAGCGCTGAGGCTTGGAGAGCGCCGCGGGTAGCCCGCCCTGAGCGCGGCATCGTCCGGCGACTTTCGTCGGCTATCGAACTTCCTGGTCTAGGGATGAATGGTTTCGCCGCGATTCAGCATGCCGATGAACTCCTCGATCTTGCGCACCCGTGTTGCGGGTTTTTTGGCATTCTGTATCCGAAACAGGATGGCGTAGCGGTTTCGGCCGTTCAGCGTCGCAAAGAACGCGCTGGCCTTGGGATTGGCATCCAGTGCGGCCTGCAGATCGTCCGGCACGACCGAGTTGCTGGCTGACGTATAGGCAGCCTCCCAGCGGCCATCCTCTTTGGCTTTCTCGATTTCTCGCATGCCCGAAGGAAGCATTCTGCCTGCGGCGATCAGCGCTTCGGCCCGGTCTTTGTTGAGCCTGGACCAGATGCTTTTTGCGGAGCGTCGAGTGAAGCGTTGCAACCAGTATTCTTCACTTTCAGTCTGTTTTTGACCGTCGATCCAGCCATGACAAAGGGCGCTTTCCAGCGCCTGTTCGTAAGTCACGGTTGGTTGCTCGGCACCCTTTTTGGCAAGGCGCAGCCATATCCCGGTCGAGGTACCGCCGTTTTGCGTCAACCAGTTTTCCCATTCATTCTGGTCAAGGAATGTCAGACGAGGCTCGGTCATGGAGGATCCGAATGGTTGCATTCAGGCAGCGAGGCTTCTTCGTTCACTGAAACCTCGCAGATTACCGATTTGCGCGGATTTGGGAATACCCGATTTATCGACAATTCAGCGTGTATCCATCCGAGTGGCGCGGTGACGGCGAAAGCGCCGCAAGGATGAAAGATAAGAAGCACGCAAATGCGGCTACCTAACACCATCCGTCAGTTGCTGCCGCGCGGACTGAACGTTCGCGGAAAGACCACAGGCGCATGCCGGTCTGCGAGCCGATACCCCAGCGCCGGCCGATTCGAATCCCCAGCGACGTAGCCAGCTTCCTTGAGGAATCCAGCGGCAAGCATGCGCGTGCGGAAGCCGCTTTTGTCCACCGGTCGGCCAAGCACGATCTCATACGCCCGCTGCAACTGTGGCAGCGTAAAGGGTTCCGGCAGCAAGAAAGCCGGCAGGGACGTGTACTCGACCTTGCTGCGCAGCCGCTCTACCGCTGCCTCAAGGACGTCGTCGTGATCGAACGCGAGTCCGCGCGCCTGAGTCACCGCATCGACCTCGAACCACGCCACTTCGGCAGCATTCGCACCCTTCGTGAGATCCCCGTCCTCGGCGGAAATCAGCGCGAACCAGACATGTGTGGCTGACCATCCGCGCGGGT
>NZ_JBCHAA010000036.1:0-24961 GCF_053525655.1 Trinickia camelliae | reverse complement strand
CGAACAACGCCATTCCCAACGGCTCGTGAGTGTCTAGGATAGCCGGGGCGATTCAAATCAAACCCCGCTAACCCCCTCAGCCAGCCTCAAGGATTGACGTACTGAAACAACGACATCCCCTGAATCTGCACGAAGCTCTTCTGCGCAGCCTGGAGCGCATTCTGCACTTCCTCGTACTGGCTGATGGTGGACACCATATCGACACTGGTGATATTCGACAGATTGCTCTGCATCTGCAACGAGTTATTCGAAGTCGCCGTCTGCAGCGCGTTCAACTCCTGCGTCCGCCCGCCCACCGAAGCCTGCACCATCGAGATGTTCGTCAGCGAATTCTGAAACGCCGTCGTGCCTGCGGTCAGCGCATTCTGCTGCGTCGCGTAGGCCGTCGGGTTGTTGCTCACCGGCACCTGCAGCGCAGAGATGATCGAGTCGAGTGTCGAGAACACGTTGCTGTTCGCCGTCGCCGTGCCCGGCGTCACCGAGAACGAATCGCCAACCGCAGGCGTCCCCGAGATCGACGCCGTCATGCCCGTGCCGAGGTTGATCGACAGCGACGTCGTGCCCGCCGTGTAGGCCGTCGTCACAGCGCTCGACGCGCCGATCGTGTTGTCCGTCACCGTGTAGGTCGGCGCAGCCGCCGTGCCGCCGAACGTGATCGAGTAGCTGTCGGTGTTCGTCGTCGCCGCCGGGTTGGTGATCGTCACCGCGCCGCTCCTGCCCGTGCCGGTGTTCGACGACGAACCCGCCAGCACCGGCGACGCACCGATCGACGCGACGCTCATGAACACGCTCGAACCGCTGTCGTTCGAGACGATCTGCCGCGTGCCCGACACCTGCACCAGGCGCTGGCCGGTGTCCCCGTGGTACGTGACTCCGCCGCCCGCGTTGTCGGTGAACGGCTGAGTCGCCGACTGGAATCCCGAGAAGATGTAGTTGCCCGTCCCATCGGTCGTGTTCGCGAGCGTCAGGAGCTGGTTGCGGTCGCCCTGCAGCTCGGTCGCAATCGAGCTGCGGTTGCTGTCGGAAAGCGAGTGGTCGTTCGCCTGCACCATCAGCGAGGTGATGCTCTGCATCACGCTCGTCACGCTCGAGAGCGTCGTGGACTCGAGCTGCAGCGACGTCAGCGCCGAGTTCTGGTTCGTGGTGTACTGCGTGAGCGTCGAGCTCTGCATCGACAACGTGACGGCCTGCGCCGCGCCGAGCGGATTGTCGGCCGGCGTGGACAGCGCGTTGCCGCTCGATAGCTCCTGTTCCAGCTGAGCGAGCTGAGCCTGCTGGTTGTCCATCGTCTGGACGTTCGAGCTGTAGTACTGGGAAGTCGAGATACGCATCGCTTACCGCCTCACTGGAAGATGCCGAGCAGGGTCGAGAACATCGAATTCGCCGTCTGAATCACTTTGCTGTTCGCCTGATAGAGCTGCTGGTACTGCATCAAATTGGCTGCCTCTTCGTCGAGGTTCACGCCGGACACCGATTGCTGCGCGGACGTGATCTGCGTGACGAGCGCGCTCTGCGTCTTGCTCGCCGACTGCAGCGTGCTCGCCGCATTGCCGATGTTGTTCACATAGTTCGCGTACGCGCCCGTCAGCGTGGCCGTGCCGTTCGACAGCACCGAGTTCGACACGAGGTTCGACATCGCGAGCGCGTTGCTGCCGTCGTTCGTGCCGCCCGTGTTCGGCGCGATCGTGAAGGTGTCGCCGTTGGCCGGCGTGCCGCTGATCGTGAAGGCCACGCCGTTGATCGAGATCTTGTTGCCCGACGTGTAGGCCACCGTGCCCGTGGCGTTCGTCGTCGCCGCCCCCGAATTGATCGACACGGACGAGCCGATCGGAACGCCGCTCAGCGTGCCGGTCGCCGAGTTGTAGGTCAGCGTGATCGTGCTCGCGAGCGAATAGCCGGACGACACCGTGGCCGCCCCGATCGTCGCCGTGCCCGTGTTCGAGCTCGTCGCCGACGCCAGCGCCGGCGACTGCGCCGCGATCGCGGAGGCGCTCGTCGTCGCGAGCGCGAAGCTGTTCAAGGCGCCTGACGTCGGCTGGATCGTGAACGAATCGCCGGCCGTCATCGCGCCCGACAACGTGAACGTCATGCCCGCGACGGTGGTCGGAGCGGTGGTCGTCGAGCTGACCACGGTGTTCGTCGACGTGTCGGTCACCGTGTAGTTGGTGCCGTTGAACGCGAGCGAGTAGTTGTCGGTCGGCGGCGCGGACGGGTTCGTCAGCGTCACCGACAACGTTTCCGCGCCCGTGTTGCCCTGGTTCGCGTAGACGGTCGGCCCTGCCACCGTGAACAGGTTGCCGCCGGTCGAGCCCGACAGCGTCAGGCCCAGCGAGTTCTGCGCGTTCACCTGCGAGGCGAAGCTCGTCGCAATCGCACCGAGCTGTGCTTCGGCCGGGTCGAGCGTCTGGCTCACGAACGACGTCAGGCCGCCCAGCGTGCCGCCCGTCAGCGCGGTGCTCGGCAGGTAGTTGGTCGACGGCGAGCTCGAGCCCGCGATGCCGTTGTAGGCGATCGCCGTCTCGCTCGGGTTGCTCGGCGAGGTCACGGCTGAGAGCGAGAAGCTCTGGTTGGCGACCACGAGCGGTTGGCCATCGCCGAGGAAGAGGCTGTAGCCGCTGCTGTTCTGCACGACCGAGACACCCACCAGTTGCGACAGGCTCGACACCACCTGGTCGCGCTGGTCCATCAGCTGATTCGGCGGCTGGCCTTGCGAGCTCGCAGCCTGGATCTGGGTGTTCAGTTGCGCGATCTGCGTCGAGTAGGTGTTGATCTGGGTGACGGTCGTGGAGAGCTGTTGATTCACGCTCTGGCGCAGCGAATCATATTGCTGGCCGGCCGTGTTGATCTGGTCGGCGAGCGATTGCGCGTCACTGATCGCGGTCTGCCGCGTAGCAAGGCTGCTCGGATTGTTCGAGACGCTCTGCAGTCCGGTGAAGTAGGCGGTGATTGCCGCCGAGATACCGCCCGTCGGGCTACCCACCAGGTTGTTCAATTGCGAGGCCATCGTGTTGTTGGCCGTCAGCGCGCTATTGGTCGCCTGCGCGTTGTTCAGCTGCGTCGTGAGGTACTGGCTGTAGGCGCGCTGCGTGGTCGCCGTGCTCACGCCCGTGCCCATGTAGCCAGAGCCCGTGTACTGGCCGTTGGCTTCGGCGAGGACGGCGCTCTCGACGTCGTAGCCGGGCGTCGACGCGTTGCTGATGTTCTGACTCGTCGTCGTCATGCCCCACTGGGCAGCCTGAAGTCCGCTAAGACCAATGCTGAAGATATTGTTGGACATGCGTCATCCTGAATGGGCGGCATGGTATCCGTCCGCCGCGTTGCGTGAACAAGTTGTATAACGGCGCCGGGCGGAAAAAATTGAGGGAGAAACGGTAAGGCGGCGCGGCTCCCAATGCATTATCGGCAGCACGTAGCGCGGGCAAAACGCGGATAAGCGTGTGAATCGATCGCCAATTCTCCGCCCGTTCGAACGAGCAGGCGGAGAAGCCGTGGCGGATTGGGAAGACGTCAGGCCCGCACGAGCGAGCGGCGCTTCATTTCGAGCTGGGTGATGAGACGCTGCAGCGTGTTTTCCGCGCTGCCGGGCAGCGCCATGAAGCGGAAGCCGAGCTGATAGCGGCGCATGCCGTTGGGCATGTCCGAGGCGCGATGCGAGACGAGCTGCAGGCCGAGCGACAGCGTGCCGTGCGTGTTGAGGAACAACTCGACGTCGTCGAGCACGGTGCCCATCGGCAGCTCGGCGACGCGCTCGTCGGTCGTGCGCACGCCGACGCCGCCGAGCGACACGTCGTGCACTTCCCAACGGAACGTATCGCCCTCGGGCAGACGGCCCTTGCAGACGTACGGGTCCAGAATCGGCGCCTCGACGCGGAAATACTCGCGCCGCTGCACGTAGTAGAGCACCTCGGGAAACGCGGCTTCGAACGCGGGCAGCCCTTCGAAACGGGTCTCGCGCGGCGTGCCGGTGGTGAACTCGACGCGCACGCCTTCCGGCGACGCATGGAACATGCAGCGCTGCGCGGCGAGCATCCCTTTGTTTTGCTCGGCGAGCGCGCCCCAGTCGAAGACGAACACGCGCTCTCGCACGTCGACGTCGAGAATGCGCGTGACGAGCTGTCCGCCGTTGTACTGGACGGTCAGGAAATCGCCGCGGTTGAGGAGGTTGCGCAACTGCACGCCGATTTCCAGCGGGTTGCGACGGCCGAAGTCCGGGCCGGAATCCTCGGATTCCTCCGGTTTTTCATTCGACTGATTCATTTCCATGGGCTTGCCGGTATTCCGTTCTCTCGCGGGCGCGCCGTGGGACCGGTGGCGCGCGTCTATGCCGAACACGTACGAAATCCGGCACTTGGTCTGTCTGATTAGCGGCAGCTAACGGGCGAAGTTTATAGCAGATATTGAAATATTTCTGCTTGGGAGGGACGCGGGGGCTGGCGGGAGGAGCGCCGGAATTGAGGTTTAACGTTTGCGTTGGGGTGTAGCGTTCAAAGCCAACAAAATCCTTTCATCCCCGTGCTACGCTGGCGGCCACCAAACGAGAGAGCAAACCTTTGGGCACTCAAATGATCGCCGCTCGCATCGCCGCCGCCACTTTGCTCTGTGCATCGTTCTCTGCCGCTGCCGCCGATTCCATCAATGCGACATATCGCACGAACGCGGAAAACTACAAGGACAGGGCATTGGCCGCCTGCATCTCGACCGCCTACAAGGGAACGTCCGCCGGAAAAGACGCCGACGCGACCAAGAGCGCGTTCATCGAATGGACCTACTACGATGACGACAAAGGCAACGCGGCAACGGATCGGCTCGTAGAGAAATATCTAAACAAGAATTACAGCAATCCGGTCGAGGGTTACGCTGGCGCGCGCTTCGATTTGCTCAAATGCCTCGACATGTACCACAGTCAAGAACTCGCGGAACAGGTGCGTAAATATGTGCCCCACCCTGACTGGATAGGCGACAAACCACGTCGCCGCTCCCAATAACCCTCAAACCATCTGCTGCATTATCGAAATCAACTTCTTCGCGTAATGCGGATCGGTCGCGTACCCCGCGCGCTGCATCCCGTGCGCGAAACTCGACGCGTCGCGCGATGAGTTCACCACCGACGCATACCGCGGATTGTCCTTCAGCATCTTCGCGTAGTCGGTCATCGCGTCCTGGTACGAGTCGTAGGCGCGGAACTTCTCGATCACGCGACGCGGCTGGCCGTTCACGTACTCGGTCGTCAGCGTCGACACCGTCTTGCCGGTCCAGTCCTTCGTCGCCTTGATGCCGAAGACGTTGTGGCTCGTCGAGCCGTCGGCCTTCTTGATCTCGCTCTTGCCCCAGCCCGATTCGAGCGCGGCTTGTCCGATGATGAAGCGCGCCGGGATGCCCGTCGCCGCGCTCGCGGCCTGCGCCGGCGCGGCGAGCTTGTCGACGAACGCGTCGACCTTCGGCGATGCGCCGTTGCCGCGCAGCGGCGGCGTCAGTGCGCTGTTGGCCGAATACCCCGTGTTGCTCGACGACAGCGAACCGTTCGCCTTCGCGTTCGCGAACGCCTTCGTCAAGGCATCGAGCGCGGCGCCGTTGCCCTCGCTGCCCTCGCCGCCCGCTCCGACCTGCATACCCGAGTTGCGCATCAGCTGCTTGAGCATCATGTCGGCGACGCCGATGCCCTTCGACGACATCTGCTGCGACAACTGCTGATCGAGCATCGACGTGAACTGCTTGGTGTCGTTCGAATCGAGCGGACTGTCTTCCGGGGTCGCGTCGCGCATGCTCTTGAGCATCATCTGCATGAACACGGCGTCGAACTGCTGCGCGGCCATCTTGAGGCCGGCCTGCGGCGAGGCGTTGACCTGCGCGCGCAACGCGTCGAAGCCTTGCGTGTCGAGCGCGAAGCGCTGCGACAGGTCGAGTCCGGCATTGTTTGCGTTCGAGTTGTTCATCGTCCGTCCTTAAATGATCTCGAGGTCCGCCTGCAATGCTCCGGCAGCCTTCATCGCCTGCAGGATCGACATCAGATCCGCGGGCGTTGCGCCGAGCGCGTTGAGCGCCTTCACCACTTCGGCGAGGTTCGCGCCCGCGGTCACGAGCTTGAGCGCCCCGTTGTCCTGCTTCAGTTGAATCTGCGATTGCCGCGCGGTCACGGTCGTGCCGTTCGAGAATGCGCCCGGCTGGCTCACCACGGTCTGCGTGTTCACGACCACCGACAAGTTGCCATGCGCCACCGCGCAGCTTTGCAGCGTCACCATCTGGTTCATCACGATCGAGCCGGTGCGCGCGTTCAGGATCACCTTCGCGGCGGCGAGCGCCGGCTTCACGTCGAGGTTCTCCAACTGCGCCATGAACGCGACCTGCTGCGACGGGTCAGCCGGCGCGCGCAACTGAATCGTACGGCCGTCGAGCGGCGTCGCCGTGCCCTGGCCGAACGCGTTGTTGACCGCCGCCACGACGCGCTGCGCCGTGTCGTAGTCGGTGTCGTTCAGCTCCATCTGCATCGTGCCGGCTGCGTCGGTCACGCGTGTCGCGACCGCGCGTTCGACGATCGCGCCATCGGTGATGCGGCCCGCAGCCAATTGATTGACCTGCACCTTGCTGCCGTTCGCGCTGGCGCCCGCGCCGCCCACCGCGACGTTGCCCTGCGCAAGCGCATACACCTGGCCGTCGGCGCCCTTCATCGGCGTCAGCAGCAGCGTGCCGCCGCGGATGCTCTTGGCGTTGCCGAGCGACGAGACGGTCACGTCGATCGCCTGCCCCGGCCGCGCGAAAGGCGGCAGCGTCGCCGTCACCATCACGGCCGCGACGTTCTTCAACTGCATGTTGGTCAGCGTCGACGAGCTGTTCGTGCCGCCGATCTGCTGGTTGTTGATCGAGATGCCGAGGTTCGCGAGCATGTTCGCGAGCGTCTGCGTCGTGAACGGCGTTTGCGTCGTCTGGTCGCCCGTGCCGTCGAGGCCGACGACGAGGCCATAACCGATCAGCGGGTTGTCGCGCACGCCTTGGATCTGCACGAGGTCCTTCAGGCGTTCAGCGTGAGCGGCGGGCGCCCCGGCGCCGAGCAGCGCGGCGAACGCGAGCGACACCACCACGGGCGCGAGAGCCAAGGAGCGAATGCGCAGCAACGCGCGGGTAATGAGGTTCGAATTCATAGCATCACCATGGCGCGAGGTTCAGGAAGAAGCGCTGCAGCCACCCCATGGTCTCGGCTTCGTCGATGACGCCCTTCGCCGAATACTCGATCTTCGCGTCAGCCACCTGGTTGGAGAACACGCTGTTGTCGCCGGCCACCGTGTTCGGGTTCACGACCCCCGAAAGGCGCACGAACTCGTTGCCCTGGTTGATGAGCATCTGCTTCTCGCCGCTCACCACGAGATTGCCGTTGGGCAGCACGTTCGTGACGGTGACGGTGATCACGCCGTTGAAGGTGTTAGATGCGTTCGCGCCGCCCGTGCCGGCGAACGTGTTCGCACCCGTCGCATTGAGATTCGCGCGGTTGAAGAAGCCGGGCGCGAATCCGGCCGCCGTCGCGCCGAAATTGGTCGTGCCGTTGCGGTTGGTGTTCAACCCCGACGACTTGGTCGCATTGATATTTTCCGCAATGACGATGGTCAGGATGTCGCCGACATTGCGGGGCCGCTGATCTTCGAACAGCGGGTGCCCCGCGTAGCCCGGGTTGAAGATCGAGCCGGGCGGGTTCAGCTGCGGAGGCACCGGCGGGACCGCTGACATCGGCTGCTGCGTGATCGGCTCCTTCTTGAGCTGCGCGCAGCCGCCGAGCACGCCCGCCGCCACCACGCCGGCGCATGCGAGCATCGAGGCTGCGCGTAGCGCGCGCAACGGAACCGGAATACGAGAGAGCTGCGACATCGTCTTTACCGCCTTATTCATTGCCTATTCGTCAACTGCGCATCGAACGCGTCAACTGCGCGTCAGACCGACATCTGGCTCAAGGTCTGCAGCATCTGGTCCGACGTCGTGACGGCCTTGCTGTTGATCTCATACGCGCGCTGCGTCTGGATCATGTTGACCAGTTCCTGCACGACGTTCACGTTCGAGGCTTCGACGTAGCCCTGGTTGAGCGTGCCCGAGCCGTTCGAGCCCGGCGCGGCGACGTTCGGCGTGCCCGACGACGCCGTTTCGGAATACAGGTTCTCGCCTTTCGACTCGAGGCCGGCCGGGTTGATGAAGGTCGCGAGCTGCAGTGTGCCGACCGTCTGGTTGTTGGTCGAGCCCGGCACCGTGATCGTCACGACGCCGTCGCTGCCGATCGTGAGCGACGTCGCGTTCACGGGGACCGTGATCGCCGGAATCACTTGATAGCCGCTCGACGTGACGAGCTGGCCCTGCGAGTTGGTCTGGAACGAACCGTCGCGCGTGTAGCTGATCGTGCCGTCCGGCATCTGCACCTGGAAGAAGCCGTTGCCGTTGATCGCGACGTCCTTCGAGTTGCCGGTCTGCTGCATGTTGCCTTGCGTGAAGAGACGCTCGGTGGCGACCTGCTGCACGCCGGTGCCGACCTGGCTGCCCGACGGCAGCTCGGTTTGCTGCGTCGAGTTCGCGCCCGGCTGACGCAGCGTCTGGTACATGAGGTCTTCGAACACCGCGCGCGAGCCCTTGAAGCCGTTCGTGCTCACGTTGGCGAGGTTGTTCGAGATCACGTCCATCTGCGACTGCTGCGCGTTCATGCCGGTGGCGGCGATGTAGAGGGAACGGTTCATTTGGGTGGTTCTCCAGAAATTCTTTCAGCGAGGCTCAATCAAGCGTGGGCGGTATCCGCGTTTCAGCTGAACGTCAGCAGCTGGTTCGCCGACTGGTCGTTCTGATCGGCGTTTTGCAGCAACTTCGTTTGCATCTGGAACTGCCGCGCGTTGGTGATCATCGACACCATCGCCGCCACCGGATTCACGTTGCTGCCTTCGAGCGATCCGGGTGCGAGCGCGACGGTCTGGTCCGCATCGGCGGGATTGCCGTCGGTGGTGTGGAAAAGACCGTCGTTGCCGCGCTCCATCGTGTTCGGATCGGGGTTCACGAGCTTCAGCTGGTCGATCACCGCGATCGATTGCGGGGGGTCGCCCGCCACCAGCGCCGAAACGGTGCCGTCCTTGCCGATGGTGATGTCCGAGCCCGGCGGCACTGCGATCGGCCCGCTGCTGCCGATCACCGGCAGGTTGTTCGCGGTCATCAGCTGGCCGTTCGCGTCGACGTGCAGATTGCCCGCGCGCGTGTAGGCCTCGTTGCCGTCGGCCGTCTGCACGGACAGCCAGCCCGGGCCCTGCACGGCGACGTCGAGCGGGTTGCCCGTCTGCGAAATCGGGCCGGGCGTGTAGTCCGCGCCCGGCGTCGAGGACAGCACGAACGTGCGAGTCGTGTCGTCGTTGACCGTGCTGCCGTCGCCGAACGAAAGCGGCGCCGAGCGGAAGTTCGCGAGCTGCGCGCGAAAACCCGTGGTCGACGTGTTCGCCAGGTTGTTGGCCACGACGTCCTGCTGCTCGAGCGCCTGCGCGGCGCCCGTCATTGCGGTGTAGATCAATCGGTCCATGACTCGCCCGTTCTATGCAGTCGCGCTTACAGGTTGATCAGCGTCTGGTCGACGGCCTGCTGCGTCTTGATCGTCTGCGCGTTCGCCTGATAGTTGCGCTGCGCCGTGATCAGGTCGACGAGCTGCGTCGTCAGGTCCACGTTCGACGACTCGACCGCGCCGCCCGTCAGCGTGCCGTGATTCGTGCTGCCCGGCGCCGAGATCTGCGGCACGCCCGATGCGAACGTCGCGGCGTACTCGTTGCCGCCGAGGTCCTGCAGGCCATTCGGGTTGTTGAAGTTGGCGAGCACGATCTGGCCGAGCGATTGGGTCTGGCCGTTCGAGTAGTTGCCCGTGACGATGCCGTTCGCGCCGATCGAGAAGTTGGTCAGCTGGCCGGCCGAGAAGCCGTCCTGCGCGAGGTTGTTCACGCCGTCCGCGCTGCCGAACATGGTCGTGCCGGTCAGGTTCAGCGTCATCGACTGCGGGTTGGAGCTGCCGTCGGTCGTCGGGATCGTGAACGTGAACTGGCCGGTTGCCGCGCTCGTCGCGGGGGCGGTCGCCGCCGTGCTGGTCAGGGTGCCCGAGCTATTGAACGTCACCGTGCCGAGCTGGCTGACGGCCCCCGACGTGCCGCCGTAGACCGACCACGTGCCGCCGCCGTTGTTCACGAAATACATATTGACCTGGTTCGAGCCGCCGAGCGTGTCGTAGGTCTGGATCGAGGTCGAGTAGTTGTAGGTCTGCGAGTTGGTCGCGGAGAACGGCGTGACCGACGGGGTCTTGTCCTGCGCGTCCAGGTTCAGTTGCGCGGTGATGTTGGCCGTGGCGGTCGGCGGAACGTTCGTGGTCGGCACTTGCAGCGGCACGGTCGATGCGGTGTTGATCACGCCCGTCGAGTTCGCCGTGTAGCCCATCAGGTCCAGACCTTCCGCGTTCGTGATGAAGCCGTTCTTGTTGAGCTGGAACACGCCGTTGCGCGAGTACGTGAGCGAGCCGTTGTTCGACATCTGGAAGAAGCCAGTGCCGTTGATCGCGACGTTCAGGGCCTGGCCCGTCGTGTTGATCGTGCCTTGCGAAAAGTCCTGCTGCACGGCCGCCAGCTGCGTGCCGATGCCGATCTGGTTGTTCACCGAGGTCGCGATCGAGTTCGCGTACACGTCGGCGAATTGCGCCGTGCTTTGCTTGAAGCCAACGGTGTTGGCGTTAGCGATGTTGTTGCCGATTACGTCGAGATCGTTCGTCGCGGCGGCCAAACCGCTCAAACCGGTGTCGTAGCTCATGAGCGTTTCCCTTGGAAAATCTGTGATGAATTAGAGGATGCCGGCGACGGTGGACAGGTTGACCGTATTGCCGTTCGTCAAAACCAGGTTGGCGCTGCCGCTCGATTGCGGCAGGACGCCTTCGACCACCGCGCCCGTGACCGTCGTGGGCGTCGCCGGCGAGCCGCCGATCGTGGCCGAAGCGGAAATGGTGTAGTTGCCGGCCGGCAGCGCGTTGCCCGACGCATCGACAGGCGTCCAGCTCACCGGCACCGTGCCGGCCGATTCCTTGCCGAGATTGATCGTGTTGACCAACTGGCCCGACGAGTTCGTCACCTGGATCTGCACGTTGGTGGCCGCGCCCGAGAGCGTCACGCCGAACGGCGTGATCGTGTCGGTGCCGCTGGTGTTGCTCACCGTCACCGAGTTGCCCGGCGTGAGCACGGTCGCGCCGATCAGGTTCGCGGACTGCGCCTGCTGCTGCGCGGTCAGTTGCGAGGCGAGCGAGCTCAGCGTCGTGTTCAGCTGGCTGATGCCCGACACCGTGTTGATCTGGGCGAGCTGCGACGTCATCTGCGAGTTGTCCATCGGGTTGGTCGGGTCCTGGTTCTGCAGCTGCGTCACGAGCAGTTGCAGGAACGAGCTCTGCAGGCTCGCGGCCGAAGTCGAGTTGTTCGACGTGGACGTCGAACTCGTCGAGCTGCCCGTCGTGCCGTTCACGTTGTTGAGCAGGGTCTGGGAGACGGTCCCGGTATTGCCGATAGTCGTATTGGTCGTCACGGTGGGTTTCTCCTCAGGTGCCGATCGTGAGTGTTTTGAGCATCAGGTTCTTGGCGGTGTTCAGCGTCTCGACGTTGGCCTGGTACGAGCGCGACGCCGAGATCATGTTCACCATTTCCTGCACCGGGTCGACGTTCGGCATGGTCACGTAGCCGTCCGAATTCGCCGCCGGGTTGCTCGGGTCGTAGGTGGTCTTCATCGGCGTCGGATCGTCGACCACGCCGGTCACGCGCACGCCGCCCACTTGCTGGCCGGAAGCCGTGCGCGCGCCGCCGAGCGGATTCACGGCGAACACGACTTGCTTGGCCTTGTACGGCTGGCCGTCGGGGCCGGTCGTGCTGTCGGCGTTGGCGAGATTCGATGCGGTGACGTTCAGTCGTTCCGACTGCGCGGACATCGCCGAGCCCGCAACGTCGAAAATGTTCATCAAAGATGGCATGGCTTTCGTTGACCTCTCTTTAAACCCCGTTGCGTGCGGTGGTGAATGGCGTTTCCGTTACTGCTGCCGGTTGGATATCTCGAGTCTTGCGGTCTTTGCCGCTCATTTGCCGCTTATTTACCGCTTAGCTTCCCGACGTGATCGCCGCGAGCATCGTCTTGATCTGGCCGGAGATCGCTGTCATCTGCGATTCGTAATGCAATGAGTTGTCGGCGAACTGCACGCGCTCGGTGTCGAGGTCGACGGTGTTGCCGTCGAGCGCGGGCTGAACCGGATTCCGGTAGGCGAGCTGGCCGTAGCTGTCGGACGGGCCGCCGGTCGGAATCAGCTTCGTGTTGCCTGCCATGTGGCCGGCCTGCGTCGTCGCCATCGACATGCCGCTCGTCACGCCCGCGGGCTGCGCCAGCGCGAGCGGCTGGGCGTTGCTCGACGCCATGCCGGTGCTGCCGGCCGCGCCGCTCTGCTTGAGCGCGCTCGAGAGCGCCGACGAGAAATCGACGTCGCGCGCCTTGTAGCCGGGCGTGTCCGCGTTCGCAATGTTCGACGACAGCAATTCCTGCCGGTAGGCGCGCACATCGAGCGACTGGCGGCCAAAGGCGAATTCGGTATCGAGTTTGTCCATCGGGCGTTTCTCCGTCGAAAGCAAGCGCAAGCGATTTGCAGGGACCGGGCTGGTTCGCGCCGCGTCAGCAGCGAACCGGCACGATGGCCTTTTTACATGGACCGCATTTTGGGGGGGCGGCGCAAGAAGCAATCGGACGAATAACCAGGGAAGCGCCCCTCTATTCAACGTTTGCGCGCGAGGGGCGATCTCTAGAATGCGAAGCGTACCGATGTATTCCGATGGAGATTCGCGATGTCCTGGGCCGCAACCGAAGTCATGCGCTGTGTCCGCGCCAAAGGCGCGGGCACGGCGCATGGGCGAACGGCGGCTTGGGGCGCGCTGCGGCGCTGGGCGCTTGCGAGTGCGTGCTTGTTGGGATGCGTCGCCGCTTCTCCGCTCGTTCACGCGCAGACGGCCGGCAGCGGTCCGATCGTGATTCCCGGGCCTGGCGAAACGAATCCGGCCGCCGCGCTCGCGATGGCGCAGAGCGCCGGGATGCAAACTGCCGCGCCAGCGATGCCGGTCATGCCCGCCGTCCCTGCGGCTGCGCCTGTCACGCGCGGTGCCTCGCGTGAAGATGCGTTCGCGCACGCCGCCGCCGCGAGCGGCGCGATCGTCATTCCCGGTCCGGGTGAGCATCCGGAGCAATCCGTCGCTGCGAATGCTTACGCGGGCAACGCGAACGCCGCAGCCGATCCGCGCCAGGTGATTCCGGTCGTGATGGCTTCGGCGCCACAGGTTTCGCGTCAAAACGCCCAGGCCGTCGCGATGAACACGCCCGCCGACGCGTCGATCGATCCCCTTTCCGCACGCGGCGAGCCGCCCGAGTTCGCTTCGGGCGCGAACCCGCGCTATGTGCGCAACGTGCGCGCCGCGAACGTCGCCAGCCCTGCGCCGGCTTCGCTGCCGCAAGCGGCGCAAGCCGTGCAGCCAGTCGCGAGCGCTTCCGTCACGCGCGTCGTGGTGCAACCGGTCCGCGCTGTGCAAGCGGCCTCCGTACCGGTTACCGCGGCCAACCCAGCCGCTCCCGCAACCAACCCCGCTGCCCGCGCCGGCCAGGAAGACGGCGAATCGATCCGCCAAGCCGCGCTCGCGTTCCTGCAGCAGCAGGCACAAGGTCTGCCGGGCAACGTCAGCATCACCGTCAATACAGTCTTCCCGCGCGGACTCGCGGCCTGCACGTCGCTCGCGCCGTTCATGCCGACCGGCTCGCGCATGTGGGGCCGCACGACCGTCGGCGTGCGCTGCGTCGGCGACCGTCCGTGGACGCTTTACGTGCAAGCGCGCGTGTCGGTGCAAGCCACCTATTACGTCGCCGCCCGCTCGCTCACGCCCGGCGACGTGCTGTCGGCCGCCGATCTCGTCGCGCACGACGGCGACCTGACCACGCTGCCGATGGCCGTCATCATCAACCCATCGCAGGCGGTCGGCTCGGTCGCGCTCATGCGCGTGTCGGAGGGCATGCCGCTGCGGCAGGACATGATCCGCAGCGCGTCGGCGGTGACGGTCGGGCAGACGGTGCGGATCGTCGCGAACGGGCAGGGATTTTCGATTTCGTCGGAAGGCAGCGCGATGAACAACGCGTCGCCCGGGCAGACGGTGCGGGTGAAGACGGCGGCGGGCCAGATCATCCAGGGCGTCGTGAAGGACGGCGGCACGGTCGAGATCCAGCTATGAAAACGATTGCGGCGATGGCAGCAAAGCCGGCGGGGTTCGCGAATTAGCGGGGCCGGATCGTTAGGGCGCCGACCGGGGCGGAAAAATGGGGAATGGACGATTGCGCTAAAGTTTGATTAGGGTGTGCCGTTATCACATTCAAATCATTCGGGAAGCCAATCGTGAAAATCGATTCCACCACCAATTCGAGCGTGTCGTCGTTGAAGGACGGCGCGCAGCGCACGCAGCAGGGCGACAACGCCACGGCTGCGGCAGCGAGCGCCTCGAAAGCGCCGGCGCAGGGCGCGGGCGGTTCCGCGGGCGATGCGAACGTGAACTTGTCGGGGCTGTCGTCGTCGTTGCGCAGCCTGGCGGCATCCGGCGCGGCCGATATCGACGTCGGCCAAGTCGAGTCGATCAAGCAGGCCATTCAGAACGGCACGCTGACGATCAACACGAGCAAGATTGCGGACGGCGTGCTGGAAACGGCGCGCGGCTTGTTGCAGAAGAACCCGTCGACCGGCGGCTGAGCCATGCACTGATCGCAGCAGCTGTCGGGCGGCATTCCGGCGCCAGGGTTCGCGTGCAACAAACACGCGAACCCTTTTGTTTTGTTGGCCAGAGTTAGCGCTTTAGCTTTTACTCCGGCCCCATGCAACGCTATGCGAGTCGTTATGAAAGATGCCCTGCTTGCCACTGTGATCGACGAATACGCGACGGTCGAGGCGTTCGCCTCGCTGCTCGCTTACGAAGAAAAAGCGCTCGCGGCCGCTTCGCCGCTCGAGATGCTGCCTTCGATCATCGAAAAGAAAACCGAGTTGACCGAACAGCTCGCATCGCTCGAAAAATCGCGCGACACGCAGTTGCGCGACCTCGGCTTGCCGCCGGGCTGGAAGGGCATGGAGCTCGCGTCCGCTCAAGACGCGCGCCTCGCCGAGCATTGGAAGCTCTTGCAGGCGGTCGTGCAGCGCGCGCGCCGCGCGAACACCAACAACGGCCTCATGATCCGCGTGCGCATGAACTACAACCAGAGCGCGCTCGCGATTCTGCGCGGGGCTGCCAGCAAGGCATCGGTGTACGGGCCGGATGGGCGGATGGCGGGCGTCTAACCGCCGGTCCTCAGGGCGCCGCCACGGCGCCGGCCCTCCACATTACTTGTACGACACGACAAAAGTCGCGATGCCGTTGGCCTTGCCTGGCTTCACTTTGGCCGCGGTTTGGTAGTAGCGCGCCGTCATCGGAATCGACAGCGTCGCGCCCGCCGTCGCCACGCCTGCACCCAAACCGGTATTGAAGCCCACCGGCTGGCCGTTCATCAGCAATTGGATGCCCACCCCCGCTGCCGCGCTCGGGTCCGAGGCGAGCGCGATCACGCCCGGCACCTGCGAGCTGTCCGCCGTCGCGCTGAACGTGAGCGCCGCGTTGTAGGTGCCCGAGGGCTGCGTGCAGTTCAGATTGATGTTGAACGTCTTGTCCGGCGAGGTGGTGCCAATGCCGGTGAACTTATCCTCGCGCATGTCTCCGAGTATCACGCTGATGTTGCGCGAACCGGTGTCGATGTCGCAGGTGTAGGAGGTGAAGCTGATGTTGGAGAGGTTGCCAAGGTAGTAGCGCGTCAGCGTGTCATCGAGCGACTCTCCGCCGAAGATGACATCGGGTCGATTGCTGACCGACACCGTCCCCTGCGTCGGAGTCGCTCCGATTTTGCGAAGACCGATGGTCATCCCTCCAGTCAAAGGTGTGCCGTTCGGGCCGGAGACCGTCGCGACCTTCGCCTTGTAGCCCACGTCGGCGTAATTGAAGGTCAAGAAAAACTCCAGGCCGTACGTTGCCAGATTCATGTATTCCCTGAAGACGTAAATATCGGACGAGGCAAAGAGATACGAACCGCAATTCAGGCTGTACCGTATGTCCTGGCTCCACAGCACCGTTCCGATCGGCGCATCGCTCGCCACCTTGATGGAAGGCAACGTTATCGTCTGGTCCGGAGTGCTGCACCACCCGCTTTTTGCGTACGCAGAAGGCGCCTGGAGCAACAGACACGACACCGCCAGGTGCAACAGGCAGACCGCGAGCGATCGCACGACGGCTTTGCATGAAGACACATTGGCCGTCCTTGCGCGTTCCCCTTGCATTGCTACGTCTTGCATACCACCTCCACATGCGAATTGGCCGCGACCGGGATCTTCGGCAGCGGGAGTCCGACATTTCCACATTCACCGATCCCCGCTCAAACACGTTGCATCGATCTGCGAATACGCATCACGCGCCGCCTTCACCGGCAGCGTGTAGCTCACGTGGCAGATCCGGTCGCCGGCGTCCGCCTTCCAGCGCACGGTCACCTCGCCCGTCAGTGACGGCAAGCCGCTGACGAACGCAAGCCCATCCATGCCCACCACGCCCAGTTCCACGCCTTCGCCGTTCTCGACCACCGCGCCCATCGGAATCGCCGTGCCGTCCGGCTCGGTCAGCACGAACGCGGCCTGCCGCCCGACCTTCGATTCCAGCTTCGCCGTCACCACCGCGCCGCGCGTCGGCACGATTTCGAGCACCGGGTTCTTGAGCGTGACGTCCTCGGGCAGATTCCGCGCAGTCACGGTGACGCGATTGATCCGATACGGATTCAGATAAGGAATCACCGCGTAGCCCGCGCCATCGGTGGCGACGCCGGGATTCGTCTCGAAGCGCACGCCGCGCACGCCCGGCACTTCGATCAGGCCGACCGTCTCGCCGAGCGGCTGCGAGAACGTCACGCCGCCGCGATGGGCGACGATGCCGCCCGCCGCCGTCACGGCCGCTTGCGTATAGCCGCTGCCGGTCGCCACCGACAGGTCGTAGCGCCCGAACGGCGCGAGATAGCTTGCCGCGCCCGTCCCGCTCACCGACGCCGAGTTCGAGTGCGCCGCGCTCACGCTGTAGCTCAACTGACGGTCGTCGCCGGCGGTGCCCGACAGCGTCGCCTGCTGGCTAATGCGGTTCTCGTTGTCGCGGCTCGCGAAGTACGTGATGCTCTGGCTGTTGCCGCCCGGCAGGTTGCCGCGGCCGAACAGCACCTCGAGCGGCACCGACAGCGAAAGCGACACGTTCCAGCTCGACGGCACGCCGTTGCCCTGGCTGTACGAGCCGTAGACGCCGTAGGACACGCGCTTGGCCTGCCCCGTATAGCCCGCCTGGAACAGGCTGCTCGTGCCGCCGCCATGCCAGTAGCTCTGCGTGCCGACGGTCGCGAACACGGAGCCGGATTCGCCGATGCGTTGCGTGACGGTGCCTTCCACACGCGCCCGCTTCGCGCCGAGCGCGATCGACTGCGTGCCGTCGCGCAGCTGCACCGCGTCGGAGAAGCTGCGGTAGCCCGACGTCGAATAGCGATAACCCATCACGCGCACGTCCGTGCCGCTACCGGCGAACGCCTTCGCGTAGAGGAAGCGGAACGAGTTGCCGCTGATCGCGTGCGTATCGGCGAGATTGGTTTCGCTGCGCGCGCGCGTCATGTCGAACGACATCGCACCGAAGCGCCCCAGGTTCTTGCCGATGCCCGCGAGCACCGCCTGATACATATTCGAGCCGATCACGCCGCCGTACAGCGAGAACTCGCCGGGCAGGCCGCGCGCGAGCGTCGCCATGCCGAAGTTCGGATGCGTGCTGGCGATGCCGTCGCGGTACTGGCCCGCCGTCACGTCGTAGCGCCAGGAGCCGGCGCGCAGCATCATCGGCACGGCCGAGTACGGCTGGACGAACTTGGTGACGCGTCCGTCGGCCTCGGTGATCGTCACCTCCATGTCGCCCGACGACGAGGTCGGGTACAGGTCGTCGATCGTGAACGGACCCGGCGGCACGAACGTGTTGTAGATCACGTAGCCGTTCTGCCGCACCGTCACCTGCGCGTTGGTCTGCGCGACGCCGTGAATGGTCGGCGCGTAGCCCTGCAGGCTGTCGGGCAGCATGCTTTCGTCGGTGCCCAACTGCACGCCGCGGAACTGGTAGCCGTCGAAGATGCTCGATGGCGTCGTGCCGTCGCCGATGGTCAGGCGGCTGTTCCAGCGCACGATGTCGCGCGTGACGTAGCTATCGAGCAGCTGGAATTCGCTCGATCCATCCAGCCCGCGCAGGAACGACGACGAATATGAGAAGCGCCAGGGGCCAGCGTTGACGCCGCCGCGCAAGCCCGCGTAGAGCGAGGTCCGCGACGGCGAGTTGCTGTAGTTGCTGCCCATGTACTGAGCGGCATTCAGTTGATAGTCGAGCAGCGCGGCGGGGACGCCCTGGTCCCACTTCGACGGATCGACCGCGCCGCGCGCGCGGCGCTTCATCGCCGCCTGCGGCACGCTCACCGTGAGCAGCTGCCGATAGCTGTCGAACGAGACTCTCGCATCGGGAATGAAGCGCGCGATCTCGACGCACTCGTCATCGCCCGCTTTCGCGAGTTCAGGAAACGCCGCAACGTTGACGCCCCACTCGGCGAACATGCCGCGCGTGAGGCACGGCGCGGCGTCGCGCCCCTGCTCATCTGGAGCATCCGAGCGGAAGGCGATTTCGCGCTTCTCCTCCGGCTCCGCGTTGACTTCGATATCGACGAGGTAGCGGCCAGGCAGCACGCGGTTGCCGGCGGCGAACACCGACAGGTCCGCGCGGCCTTGTCCGCCGCCCAGCTCCAGAAAGGCCGGGTCGAAGTCGAGCTTTTCCTGAGCGGACCCGTCGAACGAATGCGCGAGAAGCGCAGCCGCCACAGCGACGTCGCGAATCGGGAAAAGGCTGGCGGCCGCACCGCGCGGCCGACGGCCGGTAGCGGCACGCCGAGTCATGGGAGCTTTACTGGGATGCGGCCTGAGCGGCCTCGGGCTGCGCGGTCACCTGCGTGGCAGGCGTGAGCGCGCCGTAATCGTTGATGGTCGTGTAGCTGAACGTGACGGGCTGCACCTTCGGCACCGCGCGCTCCGGAATGGGAATCAACAGGTCGCCTTGCGGCGCGACCATATCGACGTTGATGCTTTCCTTCTGCTTGCCGCTCACTTCGATCGTCGAGAACGTGACGTGGTAAGGCGTCGGGTTGCTGACCTTGAGTGCGGCGCCGTGGCCGTCCTGGCCCGGCACCACGGCCCACTTCAACTTCGCGGGCGCATCGGCGGCATCGCCCGTGAGTTCCACGGGACGGTAGAACAGCTTGACGCGGGTGAGCACGGCGATCTTCAGGGAGTTGGCATCCTTCTGCGCGCCCTTGTCGGTCGGCGGGATTTCCTTCACGTCGAGCCAGTAGACGGACTCGCGGTCGGCAGGCAACTGCGTTTTGCCTTCGACGCGGCGGACCATCACGAGCTGCTCCTTGCCGCCGTCGAGGCGAAACAGCGGCGGCGTCACGGCGAACGGCATGTTCTTCGTGTTGCCCGCGCCGTCGTCGACGTAAGCCTGGATCACGTAAGGCGTAGCGCCCTTGTTGCGCACGGCGAGCGAGGTTTCTCGCTTATCGTTCCTGGCGTCGAAAATGACGCGGGTGCCGCCCACCTGCACGCCGGCTTGGGCGCAGAGGCTGGAAAGCGCAATCGTCGCCGCCAAGGCGGCTTGCGCGATGCTGGTGAAACGCATGAAAGATCTCCCGAGATCCGCACGCGGCGCAGGCCGCGTGCGGGGCGGCTGCGGGACTCGGACCGCCAGCCTGATCACTTGTAGGTGAGGGCGAAGAGCGCTTGCGAGTCGGCCGTACCGCCTTGGACCGTGGCGCTCGTCGCGATATAGCGGGCGGAAAAGTTGAACGTGTTGGCGCCGCTGGCGATCGCGTAGGTCTTCGACGCCGAGCCGTAGCTGATCGGCACGCCGGTGTCGTCGACGAGTTGCAGGGCGACGCCCGTCGCGGTGCCGGTGGTTTTGAAGGCCGCGGAATTGTCCGAATCGGCCGTGCCGGTGAAGGTGACGGTGGCGCCGTTGGTGGCGTCGCCGCAATTCTTCAGCGCGATCTTGAAGGCGGTGGTGCCGGTCGTGGCGCCGACCGCCGTGAAGTCGTTGGCGAAGACTTTAGCCATGGTGACCGTGCCGTCCGTGGCGGCCGTGTCGATTTCACACGGCACGGCGGTGATGCTGCCGGTGAAATTGATAGTGCCGGTCGTGGCGGTTTGCGCGCACGCCAGCCCGGAAGCGAATACGAAAGGCAGCAGTGCGATGAGGCGCGAGCGGCGGATAAACAAGGTACGCATTTTAAGCATCCTTCTATTGCAAAATTATTGGAAGGGCAAATCAGTAAAGCGACCAAAATTTAACACCGCTTAAATCTCGAAAACAGGACTTTTCTTATTTTTAGGAATCTTCTTAAGCCGATCCTAATTTAGGCGCGTCAAATTTCACATAAAAATCAACGTGATATATGATTTAAGAATTGTCCTATTGCAATCCTCGCAATAAGAAAATAAATCGCATCCCCACATCAAATAAATCTCGAAATCACGATCTGAGGGGACACGCATTCTCTCAATAACGACTAGCGGCGTCGACATCCAGCTACTGACATTAATCATGGAATCGAATGAAACACGGCATCACCAATTCGATTTTTATTTACGGCAAGCGCGCCGCTTTGATGTATCGATGGGAAAGTCCGGTAAAAATGCATTCATGTCGAAGCGCGGTCCGGACGCAGACAATCCACGCGCGAGTAAACGCAAAAAGCGCGGCCATCTGCCGCGCTTCTCGTTTGTCCTGCTTCGGGATTGATTAAGACCTGCTCCGGCGCGCCCGGCATCGACATTGCGTCGACCCCGCGCAGCGCGCCGTCTAAATCAGTTTTCGACGCTCGCCCAAGCCATTTCACGCAGCCGCGTGCGCAGACGCGCCACGGCTTGGCTGTGCAGCTGGCACACGCGCGATTCGCTGACCTCCATCACCGCGCCGATTTCGCGCAGGTTCATACCGCGCTCGTAGTAGAGCGACATCAAGAGCTTCTCGCGCTCGGGCAGGCGTTCGATCGCCTCGATCAGCGCCGAGCGCAGGCTCTCGTCAAGCAGTGCCGACAACGGATCGGAGTGGTCGACGCAGTAGCGGTCGAGGAATGGCTCGTCGTCGGCGGAACGGTCGAAGTCTTCGTAGTAGATGAGCTGGCTGCCGTGCAAGTCCTGCAGCATCGACTGATACGCGTCGAGCGGCATCTTGAGCTGCTCGGCGATTTCCGTCTCGCTCGCCGAGCGGCCCAGATGCTGCTCGACCTGATGCACCGCGAACTCCACCTCGCGCGAGGTCTTGCGCAAGCTGCGCGGCAGCCAATCGTTGCTGCGCAGCTCGTCGAGCATCGCGCCGCGAATGCGCTGGCTCGCGTAGGTCTCGAACTGCGCGCCCTGGTCTTCCTTGTAGCGGCCCGCCGCATCGAGAAGACCAATCATTCCGGCTTGGATCAAATCGTCCAGGTCCACGCTCGCCGGCATCTTCGCCACGAGCTGCAAGCCGAGCCGACGCACGAGCGGTGCGTATTGCGTCAGCACGTCCTCCTGGGACATCTTTCCTTGAGCGTTGTACATCGTGCTCTCCTTTCTTCGTCCCTTCGTCTCACGCGGGGTGCGCGGACGGCTTGCCGACATGGCGCGCCGGCGGCATGCCAGCAGGCATGGCCGGCGACGCCGTTGCCACTACCGCCGCCTGCGCCACGTCATGCTGCGCACGCGCGCTCGCGACTGCACGCATCGGCCAATACAGCATCTCGGCGGCGAGATGCCGGTAATCACGCGCGGCAGGCGTCGACGGAAACGCGTCGACCACGCAGCGCGACAGTTCGAACGAGCGCTCCATCAGCGGATCGGATGCCACAAAACCGGCATCGGTGATCTGCACCGTCAGGTAACGCCCCGCGACTTGCGCGAGGTTTTCGAACGCGGTGTGCGCGTCCGCCACGCTCGACACGTGGTTCACGAGCACGCGGAACTGCGCGATCGCGTGTTCGTAGTGCAGCCGCTTCATGCACGCGTAAGCCTCGGTGATCGCCTGCGCGGCCACGCGCGTGACGATCAACACGTCGTGCGCCTGCGCCGCCAGCGCGGACAGCGCGCCGCGCCGGTCGAGCTGCGCGTCGATCAGCACGATGTCGGCCGGGCCCGAGAGCACCGCGCTCAGCTGCTCGGCGCTGTACGGGTCGCTGTGATGGCGCGACGCCGCAAGCACCGAGAAGCCGAGCGGATGACGGGCCGCGGCCTCGTCGAGCGGCATCTCGCCTTTCATCACCGCGCTGAAATTGCCGGTGCCACGCACGCCGCCGAGCACGGTGGACACCGAGTTCGCGCCGAGACATTCGTCGACGACGAGCACATCCTTGCCCTGCGCCGCCAGCGCCGCCGCGAGATTCACGACCGTCGACGTGCGTCCGACATGGCTCGATCCGCCCGTGACCGCCACCACGCGCGAACCGTTCTTGCTCAGCAACCGCCTCAGTCCTTCTGCTTGGTCGACCATGACCTTATCCAAAGCGAACCTCATGGAGCTCAGCCGTCGAGCGCGCGGACAGCGCCGACAGCAACGCGGGAACATCCTCGTCGTCCGGCACGAACGGCGAACCATCGCGCGGAATGCAGAACGCGCTCTTGATCAGGAATTTCTTGGTTGCGACGTAGAGGTTCTCCGGCACCTTCTGGCCGGTCGACACGTAATGCACCGGCAGCTTGTAGCGGATCACCGTGTCGAGCACGCTGCCCAGGTTGGTCGCCTCGTCGAGCTTGGTGAGGATGCAGCCCGAGAGTTCCGGCTGGCCGGGCGCGCTTTGGTACGCCTGCACGACTTCGTTCAGCGTGTCGCCATGGCTCGTCGCGTTCAGGAGCAAGAGGCGCTGCACCGGCTGACCTGCGCCGCACAGCATCGCGATGTGGTCGGAGACCGTGCGGTCGCGCTGGCTCATGCCGATCGTGTCGATCAGCACGATGTGCTTGTTGCGCAGCTCGGCGAGTGCGAGCTGGAGGTCGGAGGCGTCCTTCACCGCATGCACGGAGACGCCGAGAATCTTGCCGAAGATGCGCAGCTGCTCGTGGCCGCCGATCCGGTAGCTGTCGGTGGTCAAGAGCGCCACCTTGCTCGCGCCGAAGCGCATCACGCAGCGCGCGGCGAGCTTCGCGGTGGTCGTCGTCTTGCCGACGCCGGTCGGGCCCATCAGTGCGAATACGCCGCCGCGCTCCATCAGCGCGTCTTCGTTCTCCATCACGGGCAGGTTGTTCGCGAGCACCGTGTGGATCCATTCCATGCCCGCTTCCATGCTGTCGACCGCGGGCATCTTGTCGATGATCATCTGCACGAGTTGCGCGGAGAAGCCGGCGGCGAACAGGTGCTTGGTGAGCGCGCCGTGCGTCGGGCTGCGGCGTTGGCGGTCGCCCCACAACAAGCCCGCGAACTGCTCTTCCATCATGCCGCGCATCGCCGACAGCTCGGTCATCACCGTCTCGGCGACCATCTGCTCCATGCGCGAGCGGACCGCTTCGGCCATTGCGTTCGTGGCGCTGTCGATTTCGCCTGCCGGCGTCACCACGGCGGTCGGCGGCAGGCCGAGCCGCGCAGCGGCGCGGCGCGCGGCCGATTGCGTCGCTTCACGCGCCCAGTCGGGCTGCGCGGCGGCGGCGAGTTCTTCGGCGGTCAGCACCTTGCCCGGCGCGCCGAGGCCCTTCGCGGCGGCTGCGGCCGGCGACATTGCGTGCTGCTTGCCGACGTGCGCGCCTTGGTTCTGCGCCGCGATGCGGCGGGCGTGGTCGATGAGCCAGGGGTTCGTTTCGGCCATCGTGCGCGGCGCTTGCTCCGCGCGCGGGCCGACGGGAGGCAGGACGCGGGTCGGCGCGAAGGAGCCCGCGCCGGCGGCGGCGTCCAGGCGCGGCGTGATCTCGCCGCTGCGCGCGTCGGCGCCTTGCTCGCTGCGCGATGCGGCGTCCGAGTCCGCGGCCGAGTCGCGGCGCATGGCGTTCTGCGCGCGGTCGGCGCGCGCGTCGTACGACACGGGCTCTTGCCAATCGTGGTCGGAGGCGTCCAGGGCGCGGGCCAAGGCGGCTGCCGTGGCGACGCTCGGCAAGTCGCTGCCGGCCAATGCGGCTGCCGGCTTCGCGAAGTCCGAGGCGGCCGATTTACCGGCGACGCCCGACTGCTCCATTCCCACTTCCGGGCTCGCGCCGAACACGGCGGAGAACACATCGGGCATCCCGCTCGCATAGGGATTGGCTTGCGAAAGCTGGGGGCGCGGGGCGGACAGCGCGGCGGCCGCGCCGTAGCGGGCCTTCGGCGCGATCGATGCCAATTCGCTGTCGGCGAGCGCGACGATCTCCACGCTGCCGTCGTCCATCGTGCGGTTGGACAGCACCACCGCATCGGCGCCCAGGGCCTCGCGTACCAGGCGCAGTGCGTCGCGACTTGTCGCACCGATGAATTTACGAATGTTCAAGCTAGCCCCCGATGAGGTTGACGACTTTTTTCGTGCGTTTTTCCGGCTCTTCAGCCCCGGGGCGCCTCGATTCGGGCGCCGTGACAGACCGTTTTCCACTGACACCGATTATTCCTGGGGATGTCTATCGACGATCGGCGGATAAAGGCGGGGAAAGGGGTGTATTTCGGCTGATGGGCCTAGGCGGCCCGCTGGCGGTTTTTTGCCGTTCGGCGGTTGGGGGCTTTTGCCTGCGGCGCCTTGCCTTGCCTTGTTTGTCGTTTGCTTGGGGTTTGCGTGAACACTTTGATTTCGCGCCGGTCCGTATAGTCCGTCCCTCCCCGGGACCGGGGTCACT
>NZ_JBCHAA010000035.1:0-26271 GCF_053525655.1 Trinickia camelliae | reverse complement strand
TTGGGCAAGGACCAAAGTGACCCCGGTCCCGGGGAGGGACGGATTAAACGTACCGTCGCGAAATCAAAGTTGCACGAAAACCCTAAACGACAAGCACAAAACGCCGTAGGCAACATCAGCGCCCAAAACACCTTAAACCTTTTGAGATTCACTTGAGGTTCTTTGTCTACTCGCACGCAGACCGCGAGAATCAAGAGATGAAAGCAGACGACAGCACCTTGAATCACTGGCAGAACGAATCCAGCGCCGCAGGCGTGCCGCTCCCGGCATATCTGGAGCAACTGCTGCTGACCGAACCGACTCGGCTCGAAGAAGTCGCGAACCTTGTAGGCCTAGCACCTATCAGCAGCGAAGCACTCACAGCGATGAAACCGCGCTTCGACCTGCTGCCGCTCGCCGACGCGCTCACGATGAGCGCCCTGATGCTCGAGCAAGGCGACACGCTCTACCTGCTGCTCGCAGAACCCCTTTCACGCGCAACGCGCAGCCGACTGCAATTGCGCTTCGCCACACTGCGCCCGCGTCTCGCGATGAGCGCCCCCGGCGCGGTCGATGCGCGCTTGAAACTCGCCGAATCGAGCGAGCGCGTCGTCGACGACAAGGTGGACGTCGACACCTCCTCCGATTCGCTCGCGAAAGCCGTCGAATCGATTTCGCTCGCGAGTATCGCGAAGGACGAAAGCCCGATCATCCGTCTCGTCAACATGACGCTCTACGACGCGCTGCAAAGCCGCGCGAGCGACATCCACTTGGAGTGCGTCACGGATGGCCTTCTGATCCGCTACCGCATCGACGGCGTGATGCAGGAGATCCGGCTGATTCCGAAGCTCGAAGTCGCGAACCAGACCATGTCGCGCTTGAAGGTGCTCTCCGCCCTCGACATCGCGGAAAAGCGCGTGCCGCAAGACGGCCGCTTCAAGGTCGCGCTGCAAGGGCGCGAGGTGGACTTCCGCGTCTCGATCATGCCGGGCGTTCACGGCGAAAACGCGGTGCTGCGTATTCTCGACAAATCGCAGCGCGGCGGCGTGATGACGCTCGACACGCTCGGCTTCGACAACGACACCGCCACCCGCATTCGCACCCTTGCGGCCCTGCCTTACGGCCTCACGCTCGTGACCGGTCCGACCGGCAGCGGTAAATCGACGACGCTCTACGCGACGCTCTCCGAAGTCAACACCGGCGACGAAAAGATCATCACGATCGAAGACCCGGTCGAATACGAGTTGAAGGGCGTGCTGCAAATCCCCGTCAACGACAAAAAAGGCCTGACCTTCGCGCGCGGCTTGCGCTCGATTCTGCGTCACGATCCGGACACGATTCTCGTCGGCGAAATCCGCGACGAGGAAACGGCCGCGATCGCCGTGCAATCGGCGCTGACGGGGCACCGCGTGCTCTCGTCGGTCCACGCCAACGACGCGTTCAGCGTGATCGACCGCTTTCTCTACATGGGCGTCGAAGCCACCACCTTTCTCGAATCATTGAACGGCGTCGTGTCGCAACGGCTCGTGCGGCGCATCTGCCCTCAATGCGCGAGCCTGCGCGGTCAAGGCAAAAAGGTCACCGATCTGCATTCGGTGGAGGCAGGGCGCGGCTGCGAAGCGTGCCGCTACACAGGCTTTCACGGGCGAATCGCGCTGTGCGAGGTGCTGCGGCTCGATACCGCGCTCAAGGCCGCGTTGCTCGAACGCTCGCCCGAAAAGCGCGCCGTGGCGCTCGCCAATTGCGCCGACTACCAGTCGATGCGCGACGCCGGCATTGCCGCGATCGAGCGCCGGCAAACCACATACCAGGAGGTGCAGCGTGCCGTTGCTATGGACTGATGCACTTGCGCTGATCGATGCCGATCTTGTCGTCCTGCGGGCCGGCAAGGCGGTGCGTTGCGAGTTTCACGACGGCGAGCCTGCCGTCGCGCTCTCGCGGCTCATCGCCGGCATGCCGGTCCCGCGTTGCCAGAGATTGGCCGCGCAACGCCGGCTCAGCGTATTGATCGGCAGCCCATGGGCCTTTGCTGCGATGTTGCCTTGGCAGCCCGGCGTCTTGAAGGCGCAAGCGTGGAGCGAATACGCGCAGGCCATTTTCGCGGACCAGGGCGTGCGGCAATCGTCGCTGCGCGTGGCCGTCGAAAGTGCGCCGTTCGGGCGTCCGCGCTTGAGCGTCGCGCTCGATGCGCCGCTCTTCGCAGCGGTCGAGTCTGTGACGAAGGAGGCGGGCTGGACCTTCGTGCATTGCCGCGATCTGCTGTCCGCGGCGGCGGCGCGCCATCTGCGCAACTTGCCGGCCGATTGCGTGTTCGCGCTCGCGGAACTCGACAGCGTGACGTGTCTGTTCCGCCGCGATGGTCTGTGGGTCGATGCGGCGACGCAGAGCCTCCTCGATGAACAGCCGCTGACGAGTGCGATCGCGGTCGCTTCGCTGTTGTGCTCGCAACCGGTCGGCTTGCCGGTTTTCGTGGCTTCGGCGCCCACGCATGACGTTGCGGAGCGCGCCGGCCTGACAACGCTCGATGCGATCGACGCACGCGTGCTGTCGCGAGAGTCGCTCGCCAAAGCGCTCGCACTGGCAGCAGAAAGCTCGGCGAAGCACGGCCAGGCGCAAACGCAAGGAACGCACGAAGCGCAGGAAAGCGCCATGGAGGAACTGCGATGCTGAGTTTGAAGCGCATCGAATTCATCCGCTCGCGCTACGCGCTGACGCCGCTCGCCTGCGTGCTGTTCGTCGGCGTAGTCGGGGCGGGGCTGTGGGTCAGCAACGATTTCATCCGCGTCGCGTCGCTCGATGAGGACGTCACGCTGCTGCAGCAACGCGTCGACGCCCGTCAACGGCTCATGAACAAGGCCAAGCAGGATGAAAAGAAGGCCGCTCCCGAGCAGCGCAAGATCGACGCCGTGGTGAACGCGCAAGCGGCCGCCAAGGCGAGCGGCACGGTGCCGCTGTTGCGCAAGATCGGGCAGGCATGGACGCCGCAAGTGGCGATGTTGTCCGTCTCGGTCCAGCGAGCGGGCAAGGAAGCCAAGATCAGCGGCGAAGCTCAGGACCTTGGGCATGTCTACGCGTTCGTGAGCCGTCTGCAGGCGGACCCCGATCTGCGCGCGATGCTCACGCGTCACGGCACGAAAGCCGGCGATGCGCGGCGCGCCATCACCTTCGATATCAGCGTAGAACAACGATGAAGCTCGCTCGATCCTTCCGTCTGCCGAACCTGCAGAACTTGCAGAACATACGGCTTGAAAATCCGCTGCCTCGCTTGCGCTGGGGCGCTTATCGCGCGCTCGACCGGATGGGGCAGCTCGGCGCGATCGAGCTCGCGCTGCTGGTCGCGATCGGCGGATATTACGCCGCCTATCAGATGCCGCGCGGCGAAGCGCTCGAGCAGCAAAAGACCGAGCTGCGCGCGGAGATGAAAAGGCTCAAGCCGCATGCGCATAAAGTCGACAACTCGCCCGCCGCGAAGCTGCGCAGCATGCTCAACGCCGACCCGGCCGCACAGAAGCTCGCCGTTTTCGAGGCGCTCAAGCAGTACGGCATGGACGCGAAAGAGTCGACCTATCGCAAGGATGACGAAGTCAAGGGCAAGCTCGAACGGTGGTCGATGAGCATTGCGATGACGGGGCGCTATAGCGACCTGGAGCGCGCGCTTCACGTGTTCGGGGAACAGCCGCTGCTGCGTATCGATGCACTGTCGATGGAGCGGCCCCGCATCGAGGACGACACGCTCAACATCAGCCTTCGCATCAGTCTGTTGGGAGCGGACTCATGAACGTGTCGCCTCGCTTCACGCTGCGTGCGCTCGCGCTCGCAGCGGGTGTCCTGCTCGCGGCGATGCCGCCGGGATTCGCTGTCGAGATTCCGCCTGAGGGCGCGGCGGCGTCGGCCGCTGCCGCGCCGCACACCGCGGCCTCGAACGCCGCGGCGCCGGACGCCGCAGCATCGGAATCGGCTTCGGCTTCGGCTTCGGCTTCGGCTGTCTCCGCATCCGCCAGCCCGGCTCAGGCTGGCGATGCGGCTTCCGACACCGTCGCCGACACCAACCTGTTCCCCCCGCAAACCTTCGACTCGCTCTCGCCCGCGGCGCCCCCGCCGGCGCAAGCGCAAATCGAAGTGCCGCCTGCGCCGCTGGACGTGGCCGCCGCGCCCGAGATGGAAGCGCCGCCGCCGCAGGAAATGCCGCTGCCGTTCGTGCCGATCGCGGAGTGGCGCGACAACAAGCGCCAGGCGTTCGCGGTGGAGGGGCTCGGCCAGATCTTCGTGTTTTGCGGCAAATGCCGCGTGACGGGCGCGGTGCATCCCGGCCAGACGATCGCCGCCGGCTACCAGCTCGAGAAGCTGGACGAAACGCATGCCCTCGCCACGCTGCTTACGCCCGAAGGAAAGGAACGCGCGTTCCCCCTCGTCGGCATGACGCATTGAATCGAATCTTCGAGACCGAAACTATGAAACGGCTTACCATTTTCGCCCTCGTGCTGGGCATCCTTACGTCGAGCGGGTGTGCGGTCACGCAGCAGGTCCACGACACGATCCGCGGGCCTGTCGCGACGAGCCAGTCGCTCGTGAACAAAGGCAAGCCGGCCGATGCCGTCGATGTGCTGCAGGCGGCGCAAGCGCAGCGTCCGAACGATATCGAGGTCAATGTCGCGCTCGCGAAGACACAGACGAACTACGTCAACGACCAAATGCACACGGCGAGCCTCGCGCTCGCGGCGGGCAACGACGAGCAGGCCGTGACGAGCCTGCAGAACGCGCTGAAGGCCGACCCGCGCAATCAAAAGGCGCTGCAGATGGTCAAGCAGATCCAGCGCCGCGCGCAGTTGCGCGAGACGCTCTTGCAGGCCGCGGAGATGAAGGACACGCACGCCGCCGAGGCGCTCGCGCGCGTGAACGGCGTGCTCGCCGAGCAGCCTGATTTTCCGGAGGCGCTCAAGCTTCGCGAGCAGCTCTCGCGCCATACCGAGAAGAGCGCTTTTCTGCGCCCGCGCTTGTCGGAGAGCCTGCGCAAACCCGTGTCGCTGAATTTCCGCTCGCAGCCGCTGCAGAACATTTTCGACGTGATCTCGCGCATGTCGGGCGTGAACTTCGTGTTCGACAAGGACGTGCAGCTCGCGCAGCCGGCCAGCGTCTTCGCGCAGAACACCACGGCCGAGGACGCGATCAACCTGCTGTTGCGCACGAACCAGCTCGACAAGCGCGTGCTCGATGCGAACACGCTGATGATCTATCCGGCCCGCCCGGACAAGGACCGCACCTACAAGGAATTTGCGATCCGCACGTTCTTCATCTCGCACACCGACGCGAAGACCGTGATGGCCGCGCTGCGCCAGATGATCAAGCCCAAGGAAGTCTATGTGGACGAGCGCATCAACGCGGTGATCGTGCGCGATACGCCGTCCACGCTCGACGTGGCCGCGCGCATCGTGCGCGGGCTCGACATCCCGCAATCCGAAGTGACGATGGACGTGCAGATTCTCGAAGTGAACTCCAACGATCAGGTGGATCTGGGCGTCGACTATCCCGGCAAGATCACCGGCACGCTGAATGCGGGAGCGCCGATCGGCCACGTGTTTACGGTCGGCGATCTGCTGCACTTCCACGGCAGCGACGTGGGGCTGCAGGGCGATTCCGGCGCGCTGAAAATGGCGCTCAACATCCTGCAAAAGCAGGGCAAGACGAAGACGCTCGCGAATCCGAAGATCCGCGTGCGCAATCTGGAGAAGGCCAGCATCAACATCGGCCAGCAGGTGCCGATCGTGACCACGACCAACGCGAACGGTGTGGTGACCGAATCGGTCGCCTACCAGAACGTCGGCTTGACGCTGAAAGTCGAGCCTCGCATCAGCCTCGACAACGAAGTGGGCGTGAAGGTCAATCTCGAAGTGAGCAACATCCTGTCGAAGGAAGTCACGAAGACGGGCCTCACGGCCTACACGCTCGGCACGCGCAAGGCGGAAACGCTGATGAGCGCGCACGACGACGAAACGCAGGTGCTCGCGGGCCTCATCAACCGCAACGAAAGCATGTTGACCTCGGGGCTGCCGTACCTGAGCACGCTGCCTGGCGTTGGCCGCCTGTTCGGCAGCAATTCGAAGTCCGACGAAAACAGCGAAATCGTGCTGCTGATCACGCCGCACATCGAGCGCAATCTCGAGCTGCCGACCGCCTCCACGAGCACCTTCATGTCGGGCACCGAAGCCGAAGTGACGAGCGACACGATGACGTTGAGCGAGCCGCCGGCTCCCGCAGTGGCCGACGGCGGTCCGCTCATGACCGATACGATCAGTCCGGCTGTGCCGCCGCAAGACGCGGGTACGCCGGTGCCGGATGCGCCGGAGCAAGCGCCGGCCGCCGCGCCGGAGCAGGCGGCCGCGCCGAGCGCGCCCGCTTCGGACTCCGCGCCCTCGAGCTCGTCCGAATCCGATGCGCCGAAATTCGGCGGCACGACGACGGGACCGGCGGTCGCGCCGCCGCCCGCCGACGAAGGTGCGAATCAAATGCGCGGCATGGGTCGAGGCTCCGCCCCAGAAGCGCACGATTCGCAGCAGACGACGAGCGAGACCGGGCATGCAACCCTGCCGGCGATAGCTTCTCGTGCGAGCGAACGCATATCGCGGATCGTGGTTGCGGCGCGGGCCTCGACGCATCGGGTGCACGTCGTGCGAGTCTCGATGCCGCACCGTGCCGTTGCGGTCCATGCGTCGTCGCCCAAGCGCACTGTCGTTGCGCGTGTTTCATCGCAACAGCGGGTTGCCTCGGCTCAGGCAACTTCCAAGCCGCGCATGGAGAGCACGCGTACGGCCTCGCCGCTGCGGGTGGTCGTGGTGCATGCAGTTCGTGATGCGCGGGTTTCGGCACAGCCGCATACGGTTGCCGCCGCAAGCGTGACAAAGCCGCTCGTTGCTTCGCGTGCCTCGTCGCTTCGGCAAGCCGTCGCCGCGTACTGGCACGCACGGCCGTCGTTCACCGTCGCGGGTACGCAACCGGCGCCGCATGCCGGCGTGCTTCGCGCGCAAGCGCTGCAGCCGCTCGTATCGAAACCGTCCTTGGTAACCCCGATACAGCTCGTCGGTCAGCCGTGGGCCTTGCCGTCGATCCGGCCGGTGTCGCTGTCGTTGCGGCAATTGCTGCGGCCCGGCACGACGCCGGCGAAGCATGCGCTGCAGGTGAGCGCGGCGCGCGACGGCCTCGCGTGAAGAGCACATCCATGCGTCCGGCGACCCGCTCGCGGCAACGCGGCTTCACGCTGATCGAATTGCTGGTGTCGCTGACGTTGCTCGCGTTGCTGGCATCGGTGGCGATGCCGCTCAGCGACCTCGTGACCCGCCGCGGCAAGGAAACCGAACTGCGGCAAGACCTGATCCTGATCCGCACCGCGCTCGACGCCTACAAGCGCGCTTCCGACGCGGGCGACATCGCCAAGTCGGTCGACGAAAGCGGTTATCCGCCGAACCTGCGCGTGCTCGTCGACGGCGTCGAAAACAAGCGCGACGCCGGCGGTGGCAAGAAGATCTATTTCCTGCGGCGGCTGCCGGCCGACCCGATGTGCGATTGCGGCAGCAAGGCCGCCGAAGACACCTGGGTCACGCGCAGCTACGCGAGCAGCCCGGACTCGTTCAGCTCCGGCGACGACGTCTATGACATCCGGTCCAGCAGCCGAAAGGAAGGCATCAATGGCATCCCGTACGACAAGTGGTAAGCGCAGCGGCAAGCGCGGCAAAGCGCGTACGCGTGGCTTCACGCTGATCGAGCTGCTGGTGGTGATGGCGATCATCGCGACGCTCGTGTCGCTCGTGGCGCCGGGCTACTTCAAGCAGATCGACCGCAGCAAGGAGACCGTGTTGCGTCACAACCTGCAGACCTTGCGCACCGCGATCGACGATTACCGCGCCGATCACGGCGAGGACCCGCAGTCGATCCAAACGCTCGTCGACGACAAGTACTTGCGCAATGCGCCGCTCGACCCCGTGACGGGGCGTACCGATACGTGGATCGAAAAACGCGGCGAGCAATCGGGCATTGCCGACGTTCATAGCGGCGCGCCCGGCGCCGCGCTCGACGGAACGAGCTATGCGCAGTGGTAAAGCCCGCCGTGCCCGTGGCGCGGCGCGAACGCGCGAGCGCGGCATCGCCTACATGGGCGTGCTGGTGATGATCGCCGTGCTCGGCTTCGGCATCATGGAGGCCGCGTCGGTGTGGAGCACGACGTTGCGGCGTCAACAGGAAGCGGAATTGCTGTTCGTCGGCGGACAGTATCGCGACGCCATCGCCCACTACTACCAGTCCGCCGAAGGCAGCCGCTACCCCGAATCGCTCGATGCGCTCGTCGAAGACAAACGCGTGCCTTACACGCTGCGCCATCTGCGACGTCTCTACCCCGATCCGCTGACCGGCAAGACCGACTGGGAGCTCGTGAAGTCGCCCGAAGGCGGTATCATGGGCGTCTATAGCAAGGCACCCGGTAAGCCGCTCAAACAGGGCGGGTTCGCGACCGAGAATGCGGAGTTCGCCGACAAAAGCAGCTATCAGGACTGGCGATTTGTGTACGTGCCGCAGGACCCGAACGCGAATTCAAGCTCGACTACGAGCGCGCCCGCCGAATAAATCGATTCCCTCCGGTTGCCAATCAAAACGATATGAACATTGCCATTCTGGAAGACGCCGTTACACAAGCCAAGGCTATGGAAAGCTGGCTGCAACGGGCGAACTACGAGACGCGCATCAGCCATGACGGACGCGATTTTCTCGAGATGATCATGAAGGAGCCCGTCGACATGCTGCTGCTCGACTGGGACGTGCCAGGCATGACGGGCATCGAAGTCTTGCGCGAAGTGCGCAGAACGCTTTCGAACGCGCTGCCGATCGTGATCGTGACGAGCCATAGCGGGGAAGAAGACATTGTCTATGGGCTCAATGCGGGTGCGGACGATTATCTCGTCAAGCCGGTCAGCGAGAAGATATTGATCGCGCGCGTGGCGGCGCAACTGCGCAAGTACTACCCCGAGACGACGCGCTCGGAGCGCATCGAGTACGGCCGCTATTCGATCGATACGGACACGCGCAAGATCTATATCGACCAAGGGGCGGGCGAGCCCAAAGTCGTGGACACGCTTTCGGCACGCGAATTCGACATGGCGCTGCTGCTGTTCAAGAACGTGGGGCGCATCGTCACGAAGGACTTCATCGCCAAGCACATTTGGGGCGTGGCGGACCGCAAGTACGATGCGAGTCTCGCGACCTATGTCAGCAAGCTCAGGAACGTGCTGGAGTTGCGGCGCAAGAATGGGCTGGTGATCTCCACCATCTATAACCACGGGTATCGGCTGGAGCGCAGCCAGGATATGTGACCAGCGGCGCTCTCACTGGCATCCATCGTGACGAACCCCCGTGGCGTGTGGCAGAGGTGTTGCTAGTTACCGCCGCGATACAGGCCCTGCTGCAGCTCTTTCAATTCGCCGGATTGCTGCGAACGGATCAACTCGTTGTAGACCTGCTGGCGCGTGATGCCGGTCGCCATGCCCGATGCGCTGCCCGGCGGCACCCCTCCGACGTCCTGAGCACCCTGCGTCGCGTCCTGCTGCGAGACGGCGGTGGTTTGCGCCCATGCGTGTCCGGCGATGAGGGCGGCGGCGCACGTCGCCACGATTCGAAGCGTCTTCATAATCGTTGACTCCATAAAAGAAAGACGGACGCGGTCAGCGGCTCGCTGGCCGGCAAGGCGATGCCGGGACCGTTCGGCGCGAGCGCGTGGGAGCGGTGCATCATCGCGTCCCGTCATGTTGCGATTGGCTCGCGCAGAACGCCATGGACGCCAAATTAATAAATCGTTAACGTTAGGCGCGCTGCGCAACGGCCTGCTTCGTTCATCGCCTGCATTCGGCGGCTAGCGAGATTCAGATTCAAAGACGCTGACCTTCTTGCCCTCTAGATAAACCTGCAAATCGCGAGTAGTGCACGGACGCCGTTCGTGCGGACCGCAGTCATATTGGTCACGCGCTCGGACTCGCGCCATCGAGACAACATGAAGAAGCCGTTAACCGGCGACAGCGGACTGACATCTCAGGCTGGCCGATTTTGCCGGTATCGCGATTAGCGAGGGACGTATGGCTCGCCTATCATGCTTCTGGCATCGCGTAGTCCCACTGAAGCCTGCAACGGCATGCGTGGACGCAGGCTCGCGCAAGAAGAGGCCGTGAATGAAGAACCGTCACCCCCGCGTCTGCGGACTCGTGATGACCGGCGCCGCCTGCATTGCCACGCCCGCGTTCGCACAGAGCAGCGTCACGCTGTACGGGATCGTCGATGCGGGGATCGTATATCAGAGCAGCCAGACGTCGCTCGGCTCGACTTCCGGCGGCCATTCAATCGTCAAGTTCGGACAGAACATCTGGAACGGAAATCGCTTCGGATTCCGTGGGGTCGAGGACCTCGGCGGCGGCACGAAGGCCATCTTTACGCTCGAGGCCGGCTTCAATCTCGCCAGCGGCACGCAGCAATACGGGAACGCCGAATTCAGCCGGCAGTCGTTCGTCGGTCTCGCGAATGCGCGCTACGGGACGCTTACCGCGGGCAGGCAATACACGTCGTATTACGCGCTCGTGGGGCCGTACGGACCCACGACGTGGCTCACCGGTTATTTCGGCGCGCACGCAGGCGATATCGACGACCTCGACGTGATCTATCGCGTCGACAACGCGATCGTCTACACGTCGCCCGCCATCTATGGCGTGACGGTCAGCGGCACTTACGCGTTCGGCGGCGTGCCGGGCACGTTCGGCCGCGGCTCGAGCTGGAGCGCAGCGCTGCAGTACGCGCGCGGGCCGCTCGGCATCGCGGCGGGTATCGAGCGGTTCAACAATGCGACGCCCGGCGACGGGGCGTGGGGCGCGCAGTCCACGCTGAACTCGGGCGGCGAGCCTGGCGTATCGGCGCTCACCAACGGCTACCAGACCGCGGCTGCGCAGCAGCGCATGGCGATTGCGGGTTCGTACGCGCTCTCCGATCGATGGGATATGTCGGCAGCGTATTCGAACGTCCAGTACATCCCCGGCATCAACTCGGCGTTCAGCGACAAGGCGATCTTCAACACGGTCGGCGCGGTGTTGCATTTCAAGGCGACCTTCACCACCGAACTGGCGATGGGCTACAGCATCACGCGCGCGACTCGCGCAAACGGGATCTCGAGCGCGGCGCTATACCAGCAGTTCAATCTGGCGGAATCCGTAAAGCTGTCGAAGCGCACGCTGCTGTATGCGCTGCAGGGTTTTCAGCTCGCCCACGGACAGACGCTCGGGAGCAACGGGGCCGGCAACGTCATCGATGCGACCGCGACCATCGGGGATGGCTTCAACTCGGCGCCGTCGTCGGGGCGCAGCCAGTTTGCCTGCACGTTCGCGATTTCACATCGTTTCTAGCGCAACCAATTGGGTGCATTCAAAGGGTGTGCGCCGCATAGCGCGTTAAGCGTTTAACAACGGGGTGACTTCGCGGTTCGCGCCGCATGCGCGAGTGGCCGATGCGGCCTGATCTCTGGCGGAAAATCGCCGCCGCAGCGCGGCTCAATGAGCGCGCCGAGTGCGTTGCCACCGACTAAGATGGTATGAATCCATCACTCTCGCCATCACGCGAGAGAGTGCCGCCAAGTTGCAGTTGCTGCACGTGCCGAGCGAACGTGCCAAGCGAGCTGAGGTGTGGCATGTTCGACGACGCGTTCCCGATTCGAAGCGAGACCATGACGGCGCGGCAGCGCTGGACGATTCTGATCGTCAGCGCGGGCGGCGCGCTCGAAACGTTCGACTTCATCATTTACGGCGTCTTCGCGCGGGACATCGGGCACGCGTTCTTCGCGGCAAGCGCCGATGCGTCGGCGTTGATGCTGTCGTTCGCGGTATTCGCGATCGGCCATGTGTCGAGACCGCTTGGCGGTATCGCGCTGGGCCGTTTCGGCGACAAATACGGGCGGCGCGGCGTATTCGCGGCGTCGGCGATGATCGCGGCCGTATCGACGCTCGCAATTGGAGTGCTCCCTACATATCGCGCATGGGGCGCCGCGGCGCCCGCGTTGCTGCTGTTCTTCCGGCTCACGCAGGGCGTTTGCGTCGGCGGCGAATTGCCGGGCGCGATCGTGTATGCGGTCGAAACCACGCGCACGAGGCCGGGTCTCTTGTGCGGCGTCGTGTTCTTTGCGGTCAACGTCTCGCTGCTGCTCGCCGCCGGCATCAATCTCTTCGTGCAGACAGCGCTGACCGATGCGCAGCGCGGCGATTTCGGATGGCGCATCGGCTTTGTCATCGGCGGCGTGGTCGGCTTGTTGAGTTTCGTCGTGCGGCGCTCGCTGTCTGAGACCGACGCCTATGCACACGCGATCTACGCGCGCCACCGCGAGCCCCTTGCCGAATTGTTCCGCCAGCATCTCGCACCGCTCGTCACGGGCATTGCCGCGACAACCGTGGTCGGTGCAACCGTTGGGCTCTTCGTCATCCACATGCCTGCCTATCTCCGGCAGCTCGGTTACGCGCCGACGCAGATCGCGATGGCCCAGACGATCTACGTGATCGTCATCGGGGCGTGCATGCTTGCGACCGCCGGCGCGGGCGACCTGGTGCCGAGGCGCTACGTGTTCCGTGCCGGCGCCGTGCTGTCCGTGGTGTTCGCGCCGTGCTTCTACTTCGCGGTCACGCGAACTCACGCGGAGCTCGCGACGTGGTTTGCGCTGGCGGGCATCGTCGCATCGTTTGCCAATGGCACGTTCGCTTGCGCGATCGCCGAGATGTTTCCGATCGGCGTGCGCTACAGCGGCGTCGGCACCGCGCTGAACCTCGGCATGGCGGCGACGATGGGAGGCGCTCCGCTCGCCGCTACGGTGCTGGCGGCAAGCGCGTCATGGCCGGCCGCACCGGCGCTCGTCATGGCGCCGTGCGCCGCGCTGGCGTTCGTGGCGTCGTTCGCGATGAAGCCGGCACAGGCCGAGCATCGCTCGCCTTGACGCGGCGCTGGACTGATGCCGTGGGAGTGCGCATGAACCCGTCAGGCACCGTGAGGATCGCCGATATCGAACTGGACTTCGAGCGCTACGAATTGCGCCGCGGCAGCCGGCAAGTTCCGCTTGAGCGTCTGCCGATGGAGCTCTTGATTCTGATGGCCTCACGTAGCGGACAACTCGTGACGCGCGCCGACATCGTCAGGGCGCTGTGGGGCGGCAACGCATTTCGCGACACCGACAACGGCATCAATACAGCGATCAGGAAGATTCGCATCGCGCTAGGCGAAGACCCCGAGAACCCGCACTACCTGCTGACGGTGAAGGGCAAGGGCTACCGGCTCGAAGCGGTGCAGGTCATGCCGCCGCAAGAGCCGCCGCCGACGCCGCCTGCCGCGGCTCGCGTGCTCGTGCTGCCGTTCGAGAACAAGACCGACGACGACGCCCAGGACAGCCTGTGCGACGCGCTCGCCGACGAGACGTCCGCCAACCTCGGCATGCTCAAGCCCGAAGAGGTCTCGGTGATCGCGCGCACGACTGCCGCGCGCTACCGGTGCACCACGAAGAGCATCGCCGAGATCGCCCACGAACTCGGGCTCGACTATGTGCTGGAAGGCGCCGTGCAGCGCGACGAGGGACGGGTGCGGGTGCGAGTGCAACTGGTGCGCTGTATCGACCAGACACAGATCTGGAGCAGCGTGCACGAGACGGCGGCAACCGGCGCGCTCGACATCCAGCGCGAGGCCGGCGCGGCGCTTGCTGGCGAAATCGCACCGGCGCTCGCGGAGCAGCAGCGGCGCATGCTCGCGCGGCGCCTGCCGATCGATCCGTCGGCGCACGATGCCTACTTGCGAGGCCGTTACTACTGGACGCGCCGCGTGCACTTCGATGCGGGATTCGCCGCGCATCACGGGGTCAGCGCGGAGGACTTCATTCGCGCGCGCGGCTACTTCGAGACAGCCATCGAGCGGGACCCGACCTACGCGCTCGGCTACGTCGGATTGTCGAATGTCTATGGGTCCACGGCCGCGCATGGTTTTTACCCCTCGTCGCAAGGCTATCCGCGGGCGCGCGAAACTGCGCTGCGCGCGCTGGAACTCGATGCCGGGCTGCCCGAGGCGCATCAGGCGCTGGCCGGCGTGCACTACTTTTATGACTGGGACTGGCGCCGTGCCGAAGCGGAATTTCTTGAAGCGCTGCGCTTGAACCCGAACCACGCCGAAACGAGCCGGCTCTATGCGCGGCTTCTGCTGGTGATGGGGCGCGAGGCGGAGGGCAGGGCGCAATTCGAGCGCGCGGAGCGCATCGATCCGCTCGGCTTCGAAGGCTCGCGCGTCTTTGGGCTCGTGCAGGCGGGGCGCTTCGAGGAGGTCGTCAGCGCTTATCTTGCTGCGGGACACGGCAACCGCTCGCCGCTCGTCTATCAATTGATGGCGACCGCGTTCGAAGTGCTGGGGCTGTACAAAGAGGCAGTCGAAGCGACCGTCGAGGCGCTGACACGGTGCAACGAATTCGCAAGAGCCGAGACGGTGCGGACCGTCTGGGAGTCGGGGGGGCACACCGCGTTGCTGGAGTGGTATTTGCAGGATCTGCAGGCCAGGCGCCGGCGCGGATACACGTCGCCGTTCCTGTTCGCGGAGCTTTACGCGCGTCTCAGCAAGCCGGACGATATGTTCCAATGGCTCGACATCGCCCTCGCGGAGCGCTCGCCGCGCCTGTGCGAATTGCGCACGAATCCTTGGTTTGAAGCGTACCGTTCGACGCGGCGTTTCCGCGGCGTCGAACGGGGTATCGGTTATTGAGGGCGGAAGAAGTTCCGCACCGTTCTAACCATCAGTTGCAGGAGGCGCTGCCTTCGTCCTTCCACACCTTGCCGCTGCCTTCAGGGCCGGTAAAGGCGGCATTGCCGGGTTCGTTGTTCTGAGTCCACCAGCGCGCGGTGTAGAACTTGCCCTTCCATTGCACCTTGGCGTTGGCCGTGTAGGCCGTGGTGGCTTTCCACTCTTGACGGCACACCTTGCCGCCGCCCGAATCGCCGCCCGTCAGCTTGATCTCGTACGACTGCTGGATCACGCCGCCGTTGCCGTCAGGCGTCGTCATCACGAGCGTGTGATCGCCCGCCAGGGCCGAGTTGACCTTGATGCTCATCGTTGCCGAGCCGTCCACGTCGAGGGTCTGCGTACCGACCATCGCACCGGCCTTCGTGTAGACGCGGCCGGTCACCGTGCCCTTCTTGGTCAGCGTCACGAACGGATCGATGACGGCGGTCGTGCCGTTGATCGCGTATTCGCTTTTCGGCGTGACGCTCATCTTCTGCTCGACCGGGCTAGGCGCCGGCTTCTTCGTGATTTCGGTTTCGACGCGGGTGATGCTGCTGCCCGGCTTCACGTAGACCGTGTTCTTGCCGTTCACCGGCTTGATGGCGCCGTCTTGCTCCGCGCCTGCCATGTAGCTCGCGCTTTGCGTGCTGTTGATCTTTTGCGCGAGCAGGTACGGCCAGCGGTCGCGATTGCCGTCCGCTGCGCTGCCGATCGTGATCGATGCGGACAGGTTCGTGTTTTCGCCGGTGGCGGTGAAGACGCGCGTCTTGACGCTGTCGCCCGTCGCGAGGTCTTCGATCGGGTTGATCGCGCCGACTTGGTTCCAGGTGGGAGCCGGGGTCGGGGCCGGCGTGTCGCCGCCGCTGCCGCCCTTGATGTTGACGTCGATGGCGTTATAGAAGCTCGCGGCCGTATCGCCCACGTCCCAGACGCCGACGATCACGTGATAGCCGCTGTGGTCGCTCGGAATCTTGCAGGTGAACGACGGCTTCGTGCTCGAAAGCGCGCTGCCGTATTCGGATTCGCAGAACGGCTTCGATTCGAGTTGATCGCGCGTGAGCGGCTTGTTCGGGTTCCAGCCGTTCTTCGTGATGAAGTAGCGGATGTCCTGGGTGCGGTGCGCCGCCGTGAAGCGCCACGTGAAGGTGCGGGTCTCGCCCGCGGTCACGTCGGTCTTGGTCCAGCGGTCGGAGGTCTGCTCGTTGAGCTGGCCCCACGACGAGTTGCCGGCGCTCGCGATCTGGCCGTCAGCCGGGCCGCCCACCGGGAAGCGCGGGTTGCCGTCCGGGCCTTCGACGCTCTGCGGTTCGTATTGAACAGGGCCGCAGTTCACGTTCTTACCGCTGTTGCAGTAAGCAGCGCGCCCGGGCGGATCGGTCACGTAGCCGTGCGCCATCACGTTCTGCGCGACCAGCAGGCTGCCGACGGCGAAGAGCGGTGTCAGGGTGCGCCAGTGGCGCTTTGCGAAGGAAGGTCCTTTCATGTGTTGTTCTCTCAACAAGCGGAAAAATTGCGCGACAAGTGCGCTGGGTGCCTTTTCGTGAGTTGAGTGGGATGCGGATCGATCCCGATTCACGGCAAGGCGCTCAAGCTTCAAAGCGAGGCTGAGCGCGATTGTGTGAGCCGTTAGCGCTTTGAAAAACAAAGCTAAGAGCTTTCTAAAGGCGTTGCCGGCATCCCGAAATGCGCGGAATGCGGATGGGGAAGAGGGGCGCTCGCGCTAATCGAGCGTGCGCCGATAGAAGCGCAAGGCGACGAGCATCATGACGGCCATGAACAGCGCGACGGGCCACACGGACGGCAACAGGTCGCTCCATCCGTTGCCCTTGAGCAGAATGCCGCGCACGAGGCGATTGAAATACGTGAGCGGCAAGACGTTGCCGATGTACTGCGCCCATTTCGGCATGCCCGCGAACGGGAACATGAAGCCCGAGAGCAGGATGCTCGGCAGAAAATAGAACACCGTGAGCTGCATGCCTTGCAACTGATTCTGCGCGAGCGAGGAGATCGTGATGCCGACGGTCAGGTTCGCGGCGATGAAGAGCAGCGCGGCGAGATAAATCGCGAACAAGCTGCCGACGAACGGCACGCCGAACACGAAGCGCGCCGCAGTGAGGATGATCGTCACCTGAATCAGCCCGATGAACACGTAGGGCACGATCTTGCCCGTCGTGACTTCCACGGGCAGCACCGGCGTGGCGAGCAGATTTTCCATCGTGCCGCGTTCGCGCTCGCGCGTGATGGCCAGGCCCGTCATCATCACCATCGTCATCGTGAGGATCACGCCCATGAGCCCCGGCACGACGTTGTATTGCGTGATGTTCTCGGGGTTGTAGAGGCGGTGCACGTTCACGTCGAACGCGGCCGGCGTGCCGCTCAGGTGCGCGAGCGGGCCGGTGAGGTCTTTGTCGATGACGGGCTGCACGAGCCCGGGCAGGGCGCCCAGTGCGGTCGTCGTGGCGAGCGGATCGGTGGCATCGGCCTCGACGAGCAGCGACGGACGCTCGCCGCGCAGCAGCTTCTTCGAGAAATCGACGGGCACCGACAGCACGAACTGCACTTCGCCGCGCGCGAGCGCATGGCGGCCGGCTGCCTCGTTCGGCAAGGTCTCGACGATGTCGAAGTAGTCGGAGTTCTTCATCGCCGCCACGAAGCTGCGCGAGAACGGGCTTTGATCGGCGAGGATGACGGCGGTCGGCAGATGCTTCGGGTCCGTGTTGATGGCGAAGCCGAACAGCGTGAGCTGGATGATCGGGACGCCGACGATCATCGCGAACGTGACGCGGTCACGGCGCAGCTGCAGGAACTCCTTGAGCACGATGCTCCACCAGCGCATGAACGAAAACCTCGCGCGCTCGCTCACGATGTATCTCCGTAGTTGTCCGCCGTGCCGCCCATCATGTAGATGAACACGTCTTCGAGGCCGGTTTCGATCGGCGCTGCGCGAAGCGCGGTGCCGTCCGTGACTTGCTTGATGGCGGCTTCGAGCGCGCGATGGTCGCGCCCGCTCACGTGCAGCGCCGAACCGAACACGACGGTTTGATCGACGCCCGGCATCGTGCTTAATCGGGCCGACAGTTCGGCGAGGCGCTCGCCGGTAATTGTCCACGTGGCGAGATCCTGCGATTGGACGACTTCGCTTGAAGTGCCTTGCGCGAGCAATTCGCCGTACGCGATATAAGCGAGCTTATGGCAGCGCTCGGCCTCGTCCATGTAATGCGTGCTGACGAGCACCGAGATGCCTTGCGCCGCGAGCGTATGCAGCTCTTCCCAGAAGTCGCGGCGTGCGGCCGGATCGACGCCTGCGGTCGGTTCGTCGAGCAAGAGCAGCTTGGGCTCGTGAAGCATGCACGCGGCAAGTGCGAGACGCTGCTTCCACCCGCCCGAGAGCGCGCCCGTCAATTGATTCGCGCGGCTCGAAAGTCCGAGCGATTCGAGCGCGCGCTGCACGGCTTGTTTTCGATTCGGCATCTGGTAGACGCGCGCGACGAAGTCGAGGTTCTCGCGTATCGACAAGTCGTCCCAGTACGAAAAGCGCTGCGTCATGTAGCCCACGCGCCGCTTGATCTGCGCGCTCTCAGTCAGGATGTCGTAGCCGAGACACGTGCCGCTTCCGGAGTCGGGCGTGAGCAGGCCGCACATCATGCGGATCGACGTCGTCTTGCCGCTGCCATTGGGCCCGAGGAAACCGAAGATCTCGCCGCGCGCAACCCGCAGCGACACGTCTTTCACGACGTGCTTCGCGCCGAAGTGCTTGTTGAGCTTCTGAACATCGATGGCGTACTCAGCGGTCCGCTCGCTTTGCGCGTTCATTGCAGCCTCACTTCGACCGGTTGCCCGGGATGCAGCTTCGGCGCATCGGCGACGGAGGGATGCGCCTCGATCATGAACACGAGCTTCGAGCGGCTTTCGTTGCTGTAGATGACGGGCGGCGTGTACTCGGCTTCGCTCGAAATGTAGGTGATCTTGGCGGGCACGTCGGCTGGACAGCCGTCGCAATGAATCGTCACGGCTCGGCCCGGCGCGAGCGAGCCGACGACGGTCTCGGGCACGAAGAAGCGCACCTTCACGTTCTGCGGCGGCAGCATCTGCACGACGGGATTGCCCGCTTGCACCCATTCGCCGACGCGATACAGCGTGTCGTAGACGAGCCCCGCATGCGGGGCGGTCACGCGCTTCTGATCGAGCTTCCATTGCGCTTGTGCGACTTCCGCTTGAGCCGCTTTGACCTGAGCGGCTTGCGCGTCGATTTGCTGACCGCGTCCCGGCAGATTCGCGACGTCGACCTGATTCTGCATCTCGCGCATCTGCGCCGCGGTCGTTTGCGCGTTCATGCGCGAATCGTCGAGCTGCTGCTGCGATATGCCGCCCATGTGGAACTGGGCTTCGTCGCGCTTGAGCTGCTCCGCGGCGTGGTTCGCTTGCGCGACCGCTTGCACGAGCTGCGCCTTCGTCACGTTGACTTCGGGTGGACGCTTGCCGGTCAGCAAGTCGGCGAGTTGGGCCTGGGCCGCGTTGAGCTGATGCTGCGCCTGCTGCAAGGCGGCGGTCTCGTCGACGGATTCGAGCGTGAATGCCGGCGCGTTCTCGGCAATGGTTTGCCCGCGCTGCACGGACAATTGCGTGAGCGTGCCGGATTGCGATGACGACAAATAGACGAATTCGCCTTCGACGTAGCCTTGATACGCCGCACGCGTGCCGGATTGCTGCTCGCATCCGGCGAGTGCGACGATCGCGCAGCACGCGGCAAACGTGGCGACGAACGCACGGCGCGCGGGCATCATGGCTTCCTCCGCGACGCGCTCGCGCTCGACTTCGAGCTCGCCTTCACCTTCACGGCGGCGCGCGAAGAAGACGCTTCAGGCACCTGCATCCCATAGCCGAGCAACGCGCGCACATGCCGACGCAGTACGTCACGGTCGAACTGAGGCATCCCGCGCGCGCTCTTCCATATCTTCGACGTCGCGAGCGGCAGCATGACGAGCGCGAGGATCGAATGAAACAAATACACCGGATCGAGCCCTGGATTGACCGTGCCCGCCTGCTGCGCTTCCTGCACGTGCGACGCGAATCGCTTCACGTGTTCGACGGGAATGCGCTTGAGCATCCGTTCGCGCAACAGGCCGCCTTCGTTGACGATTTCGCGCATCCAAAGCGGCGGCAGCCACGGCATGCGCGCGGTGACGTCGAAGAGCCGCTCGACGAGTTCGTTCGCGAACGCAAACGGATCGCCGGCGATTTCGTGCTCGACGGGGCGCCAGACGAATTCGACCGCGCGCGCGAGCCGTTCTTCGACGATGGCGTCGAGCAGCTGCTCACGGTTCGTGAAGTAGTAGTGGACCATCGCCGACGTGACCCCGGCCTCGCCCGCAATCTGCGCGACGGTGGTCGCTGCGATGCCGCGCTCGGCGAACAGGCGCGTCGCCGTGTCGAGCATATGCTCGCGCACGTCGAAATCTTCAACCGACGGGCGGCGCCCACGCGGCTTGGGGGCCGAGAGATTGGGCTTCATCAAAAAAGGCTAATTGACGAGTTAGTTAAATTCAAGGAAGGGTTTTGCCGTAGAAAGACGGTGGCGATGGTTGCGGCAAAAGGCGGGGGCAGCCTATACCGCTCGCACGTTGACGCTCCACTTTCACGGACGTAAGCTGGCCCTCGTTCAAATCTTGAAAAGCGAGCCAGACGTGCGAAAGCTGAATCGGTTGTTGTTTGCGGGACTGGTCGTGTCGTTTGCGGCGACCTTCGCGAATGCGCAGCAGCAGCCGCCGGCGGCGCAAGGCAGCGCGGCCGCAACGCCGGCGCCGGTCATGTACGTGAAGGACTTCCAGGCCGTTCAGGAAAGCAGTGGTTCGGGAGGTCTGCTCCATCGCTTACGCGATGCGGCCCATGGAAGGTCGGCTGGACAGAATGCCGGCGCCTTGGCGCAGGCAATCGTCAAACAGTTGACCAGCGAGGGCATCACCGCGCGCTACCTCGCGCCGGGCGAGCCGCTGCCGGCGCCCGCGTCGGGATGGCTGATCGGCGGCGTGTTCTATTCCCGCGACTCGGGCGGGCGCATCCAGTCACTGCTTCAAGGCGGCTCGAGCGGAAGCGGCACGCCCAATACCGAGGTTTCGGTGACCGTCGCCGACGTGGCGGGGGACCCGAACCTGCCGTTCGCGGTGATCGGCGCCGAGGACGCGATCAAGGGGCAGGGCTCGGTCGCGAGCTGGAATCCGTATATCGTTGCGGCGAAGTTCGTGTTCAAGAAGGTCGAAGGCACGACCGCGGTCGACGGTCTCGCGAAGGACATCGCCGATCAGATCGTCGGCAATCTGCAGACGCTGCAGCAGAAGGACGCTGTGGCGCAGCCGCATTGATGTTGCCGATGGAAGCCAGGCGAAAAAAAAGCCCGGCATAGCGCCGGGCCTCATAAATTGCCGCATCCCTGACGGAGGGATGCGGCACCTGCAAAGTAGCAGATTGCCGCTTGCGCTTAAGCCGCGAGCAGCGAACGCAGCACGAACGGCAGGATACCGCCGTGCTTGTAGTAGTCGACTTCGATCGGCGTATCGATACGCAGCAGCACTTGCACGCGTTGCGACTTGCCGTCCTTGCGGTTGATGACGAGCGTGACTTCCTGTTGCGGCTTGAAGTCGTCGCCGAGACCTTCGATGTCGTACGTTTCGTCGCCGGTGATGCCGAGCGACTGGATGCTGTCGGCACCCTTGAACTGCAGCGGCAGCACGCCCATGCCCACCAGGTTCGAACGGTGGATGCGCTCGAAGCTGCGTGCAACGACGGCCTTCACGCCGAGCAGCTGCGTGCCCTTCGCGGCCCAGTCGCGCGACGAACCCGTGCCGTACTCTTCTCCCGCGAACACGACGGTCGGGGTGTCGGCGCCGATGTACTTCATCGCGGCATCGTAAATCGACAGCTGTTCGCCGCTCGGCTGGTGAATCGTCAAGCCGCCTTCGACGCGCGTGCCGTCCGCTTTCGCCGGGATCATCAGGTTCTTGATCCGCACGTTCGCGAAGGTGCCGCGCATCATCACGTCGTGGTTGCCGCGGCGCGAGCCGTAGCTGTTGAAATCGGCCTTCTGCACGCCGTTTTCCTTCAACCAGCGGCCTGCCGGCGAATCTTCCTTGATCGAGCCAGCCGGGCTGATGTGGTCGGTCGTCACGGAGTCGCCGAAGATGCCGAGCGCGCGTGCGCCCTTGACCGTCGGGATCGAGTCAGCCGGCGTCATCGAGAAGTGCTCGCCGAAGAACGGCGGCTCGGCGATGTAGGTCGACTTCGGCCAATCGTAGACCTGGCCTTCCTCGCCCTCGATCTTGCTCCACAGGTCACCCTTCTTCGTGAGCTGCGCGTAGTTCTTCTGGAACGCGTCGGCGTCGAGCGCGAACTTGAGCAGCGCGTTGACTTCTTCGCTCGTCGGCCAAATGTCGCCGAGGTAAATATCTTTGCCGCCCTTGCCCTGGCCGACCGGCTCGGTCATCAGGTCGCGCGTGATGTTGCCGGCGATCGCGTACGCGACGACGAGCGGGGGCGAAGCCAGGAAGTTCGCGCGGATGTTCGGGTGGATACGCGCTTCGAAGTTACGGTTGCCCGACAGCACGGCGGCCGCGACGATGTCGTTCTTCGTGATCGCTTCGTTCAGTTCCGGCGTGAGGTCGCCCGCGTTGCCGATACAGGTCGTGCAGCCGTAGGCGGCGAGTTCGAAGCCGAGCTTCGACAGGTACGGCAGCAGGCCCGTCTTCGTCAGGTACTCGGTGACGATGCGCGATCCCGGGGCAAGCGACGTCTTGATGTGCGGCGCAACCGTCAGACCGGCTTCGACGGCCTTCTTCGCGAGCAAGCCCGCAGCGAGCAGCACGCTCGGGTTCGAGGTGTTCGTGCACGACGTGATCGCGGCGATCAGGACGTCGCCGTTATGCACCTTCACATCGTTCGACGTCGTGTACTCGGCGCCGAGATCGTCGGCCTTCTTCGCAAAGCCGTTTTCGCCGACCGGCTTCGAGAACAGGTCGGTGAAGGTCGACTTCACGTTGCCGATTTCGATGCGGTCTTGCGGGCGCTTCGGACCGGCCAGCGACGGCGCGACCGTGCCGAGGTCGAGCGTGACGACCTTCGTGTAGTCGATCTGGCCCGCCTTCGGAATACCGTACAGGCCCTGCGCCTTGAAGTAGTTTTCGAAGGCGGCGATTTCGGCCTTGGTGCGGCCCGTGCCCTTGAAGTAGTCGATGGTCTTGTCGTCGACCGGGAAAAAGCCCATCGTCGCGCCGTATTCCGGCGCCATGTTGCCGATCGTCGCGCGGTCCGGCAGCGTCAACGACTCTGTGCCAACGCCAAAGAACTCGACGAACTTGCCGACGACCTTCTCTTTACGCAGCAGCTCGGTGATGGTCAGCACGAGGTCGGTTGCTGTCACGCCTTCGCGCAGCTTGCCCTTCAACTCGACGCCGACCACGTCCGGCGTCAGGAAGTACACCGGCTGGCCGAGCATGCCCGCTTCCGCTTCGATGCCGCCCACGCCCCAGCCCACCACGCCGATGCCGTTGATCATCGTCGTGTGGCTGTCGGTGCCGACGAGCGTGTCCGGGTAGTACACGGTGTCGCCGTTGTCAGCCTTCTTGTGCACGCCGCGCGCGAGGTACTCGAGGTTGACCTGGTGGACGATGCCGACGCCCGGCGGCACGACCTTGAACGTGTCGAACGCCTGCATGCCCCACTTCATGAACTGGTAGCGCTCGTTGTTGCGCTGGAATTCCAGCTTCATGTTCAGGTCGAGCGCGTCCTTCTGGCGGAAGTAGTCGATCTGCACCGAGTGATCGACGACGAGGTCGACCGGCACGAGCGGCTCGATGGCCTTCGGATTCTTGCCGCTCTTCTTCGCGACGCCGCGCATGGCGGCGATGTCGGCGAGCAGGGGCACGCCGGTGAAGTCCTGCAGCACGACGCGCGACACGACAAACGGAATCTCATCGACGCGCGACGCGGTCGGCTTCCAGTTCGCCAGCTGTTCGATGTGTTCTTCGGCGATCTTCTTGCCGTCGAAGTTGCGCAACACCGATTCCAAGACGATACGGATCGAGACCGGCAGGCGATCGATCTTGACGTCCAGCGCTTTGCCGAGCTGCGGCAGCGAATAGAACTTGCCTTTGCCGGAACCGCTGTCGAATTCCTTGAGCGTTTTGTGGAGATTGTGGGCCATGGTTGTTCCCTAGGATTGATTCGAGGAAATGACGTTGCTACGTTTCTGAACCGAGTTTTCGCACATAAACATGAGTTTGCTTATATGACGTACAAATCGACGTACTCATTGACCGGCATGGCTTCGAGCCTTGCCTGATCGAGCGAGACGTCGAGAATCGCTTGACGTTGCTTTTCTGGAAAGCGCCGCGCTAGATTGGTCTTGAACTTCTCGACCAACATAGGTATCCCGTCGGCGCGGCGGCGCTTATGACCGATCGGGTATTCGACCACCACTTCTTCGAATTTCGTGCCGTCTGCGAACTCGACGGTCAAGGCATTGGCGATCGAGCGTTTGTCCGGATCGTGATAATCCTTCGTGAATTGCGGGTCTTCGACGCATTGCATCGTGTCGCGCAGCGCGTCGATGCGCGGGTCGGCGGCGATCGAGTCTTCGTAATCGGCGGCGGTCAGCCGGCCGAAGATCAGCGGCACCGCGATCATGTACTGGATGCAGTGATCGCGATCGGCCGGGTTCGCGAGCGGCCCTTTTTTATCGATGATCCGAATGGCCGCTTCATGCGTACGGATCGTGATCTGCTTGATGTCTTCGATGCGCTTGCCCGCTGCGGCGAGCTGGCCATGCAGCGTGATCGCCGCTTCGGCCGCGGTTTGCGCGTGGAACTCGGCGGGGAACGAGATCTTGAACAGCACGTTCTCCATCACGTACGAGCCGTACGGACGCTGGAATTTGAACGCGTTGCCCTTGAATAGCACGTCGTAGAAGCCCCACGTCTTCGCGCTCAGCACCGACGGATAGCCCATCTCGCCGGTCTTCGCGATCAGCGCGAGGCGCACGGCGCGCGAGGTGGCGTCGCCGGCGGCCCACGACTTGCGCGAGCCGGTGTTCGGCGCGTGACGGTAGGTGCGCAGCGAATGCCCGTCGACAAACGCGAGCGATACCGCGTTGATCAGTTCGTCGCGCGTGAGCCCGAGCATCTGGCCGACCACCGCGGTCGATGCGAGCTTCACCAGCAGCACGTGATCGAGCCCAACCTTGTTGAAGGAGTTTTCGAGCGCGATCACGCCTTGAATTTCGTGCGCCTTGATCATGCCGATCAAGACGTCTTTCATCGTCAGCGGGGCTTTACCCGTGGCGGTGGCATTGCGCGACAGCCAATCGGCCGTTGCCAGGATGCCGCCCAGGTTATCCGACGGATGGCCCCATTCGGCGGCGAGCCAGGTGTCGTTGAAATCGAGCCAGCGGATCATCGCGCCGATGTTGAACGCGGCTTGCACGGGATCGAGCTGGAATTGCGTGCCCGGCACCTTGGCGCCGTTGGGGACTATCGTGCCTGTCACGATGGGTCCCAACAGCTTGGTGCAGGCGGGGTAGGAGAGCGCTTCGAGTCCGCACCCGAGCGTATCGATCAGGCAGTTGCGTGCCGTCTCGAGCGCGAGCGTGCTGTCGATCCGATAATCGAGCACATAGTCGACGATATCGACTAGCACTGAGTCCGGCGCGGGCCGGACGTTGGAGATCGGGGCGGACATCGAGCGATGCTTCCTATGGGTTCCGGTTGGGGACCTATCAGCTGCCGGTCTTGTTCAGTTCGTTGGACTGCGTCGGAGCCGGCGCGCCTTGCACCATTTCCGGCGTCTTGCACTCGTCGGCGAGACGCGAGCTGTCCTTATCCGAGAACAGCATGGCCTTCGTCGGGATCACGACGAGATCCATACCCGATGCCGCATCGTGGAAGCGGTCGGCGCCGGTCGTGGTTTGCTCGCGCGGCAGGTTGTAGTTCTTTTCGCCCCAGTGCACGGTCACGATCTGGTCACGCTTCATGTCGCCTTTCAGCATGAAAGACAGACCTTCGTTGCACGACCACTTCACGGCGCCGTCCGGCACCGGATCGACCTTCGCGACCGCAGGGGTTTTGCGCTTGATCAGGCGCTTTTTCGGCGCCGGTGCCTTCGGCTTGGCTTTGGCGGTAGTGCCGGATGCTTGAGCCAACGCGTCAGTCGCGGCGAACAGCATGGTGGTGGAAAGCGCGCCTACGACGGTGGCGATCAGCAATTTCTTCATGGAATCAAGACCTTTTCGAATATCAGTTAAACGGTGGCGCGGCCGCGTAATGGTTAAAGGGGACAGCCGCCAGGGTTGAACTGCACGCGCTTCGATAGCGCACAGCGGACGCTATTTTCTCCTATTTAGCGCGACAAATTTCAAATCTTCCGGGCCCGTGTAATTCGCGCTGGGCCGGATGATCTTGTTGTCGATGCGCTGCTCGATGATGTGGGCGGCCCAGCCCGAGG
>NZ_JBCHAA010000034.1:0-27807 GCF_053525655.1 Trinickia camelliae | reverse complement strand
CTGTCTAACCTCTAGTTTGAGGCTTGCAGGTGTCTACTGGGGCCGGGGCGATTCACTCGCGAATCCAAGGCAACCCATTAAGCTAAAGAGCGCTATTGCCGTCAGGAACAAGCCCAGCAAGAGGTGCGCGAGGAGAAACTGGATGGGCGATTTGGACTTGTATACGACGCGGCCGCGAGTATGTGCCTTCTCTTCTGTCTGGTAGGCAGATATGGTCGCGAGTATCCCTGCGGCTGATGCGAGCAAGGTTCCAAGCCAGCCAAAGTGTATGAGGCTGGATACGGATGCGTAGCAGATCCCCCATGAGATTGCGGCGAGCACGAGAAGAAGCCAAACCGATTTTTTCATGGGAATTGAGAGTGTGTAGGGCGCTACGCGGCAAGTTTTCGCCGGCCCATTCAGCCCGACTTACGCTTCTTGCATGAGGCGCGCGGCCAAGGCGATCGCGCCGGTTAGGCGGATGCACGCCATTCGCGGAATCGCTCAAATAGCACCATCATTGCTCGATGGTTACGGAATCGATATGGGCAGTAGATTTGCCGTAGCTATTCGATTCGCTTTCCGTGACGAGGAAGAAACGAAGCGCTTCCACGTAGTAGCCCGACCGCCGCGGTCGACCGTCGCCAATACAATCGACCGGCCACGCACGGCCCGCAAGCTTGGCATTCAACGTTGCAGCGTCCATGGGTTTTCCGACTCGACAGGTTTCGTCGTCTTTGACCAACCTGCCCAGCCCGGAAATTCTCGAGCTGCTCCGATAGTCGAATGTCGCTCCGTCAGCGAACGTCGTTACCGCCGCGCTGAGTTGCTCGGTAATGCTCCCGCCGCTCTCAGGTGTGTTGGTGATCGTCCTCGATCCAAGTTGCGCAAACCCGCCGACGGAAGCGCTATCGAAGTACAAGGTTGAGTAGGATTCTCGCAGCAACGTTGTACCGTCCGACTGAGGTTGCAATTCGATCACCACTTTGGATGGAGGAAGCTGGGGTGAAGAACTCGACATCGTCTCCACAACGGTAGCTTTTGAAAAGCTTGCGATGCCGGGCAGTGCCCGACCGAATGCGTTCGCTGCGGCCCGTACGTCGTCGGCTATCCTGCCGACTTCGATCGCCGGCATCTCAGGGGTTTCCGGCTTCTTACGGACGACGTCGCCACCGATCGGACCGGCGAAGTGTTCTGGATCGATCGGTGCGCCGCAAACTGCATGTGCAACCTGTGCAATCAGCGAATCGGACTCAATCGATGAGGCGGGCGGAGGCGGATCGAGCAATTTCGTCGCGTCAGTAATATCGCCCGCGGGTGAGAAGTAGTAGCGAATCGGCACTTGCGCATTTCCTGCGCCACAGTCGAGAGCGATCAATTCGCGAATTGAATCGTACGGCGCGCCATAGGGCGGATTGAGTGTGAATTTCGGATAGTCGATGCGCGCCCAAACCATTCTCAGCTTTCCGGAATCGTGCACGCTGCGCGTATCGATCTGAAAAAGCGTATCTCCGTCTCCCCTGCCGACGTTGACGAGACGCTCCCGATGCAGCGGTAATGCGCATATCGCCTTCAGCCTCGCAAGGCCAGGAGGGGACTTAAAGACCGCTCGTTTGTAAGATCTGGACGCGTCCTCGAATAGCCTAAGGAATCTGCCGCTTTGATAGGTATCGGTCAGCAACGTTCGTTCGCGCTGCGCCGCGCAATCGATTTCCTCAAGCGACGTTGCTTGCATCGTATCGTCGCGGACTGCCGCACCACCACGCTCCATGCGATAGACCGGACCTTGCTCTGCGAAGTAGACGTCGTCACCGATACGAATGGCCGACTCGGGCGGGTACGTGAAGGTGGCATCTGTCGGCATCGGCGTCCAGTTCATCGCAGTCGCGTTCCCGGATAAGCCAACAATGACCATCAATAACGGAACCACAGCTATGCGCCAGCGGCGGTGGAAGTCGGGCGTTGAAGTCATATAGTGGTTTTGGGGGTGGTTTGTCCGGTCATGTTCACGACGACGCGCGTACTTCCGATACGCTTTGTTCACATCGTCGAGGAACGATATTTATTCGGTTTTCGGCCAATTCCGTAAAAACTTGATTCTCGGCGCCCGAAGACGCTTGCGAGAGCGAACAAATGCTGATTGCCTTTGGTGGATTACCCGGAACCGGAAAGACAACGGTAGCTCAAGCACCGGCCCGTGAGCTTGCTGCGGAATATCTGCGTACCGAGACATTGGAACGGGCATTCATTTCGTCTGGGAGTAGCAGGAGAGGAGGCAACGGCTAGCTATTGGCCTCGCGGAGCTAGCCAGATAGTTGACCGCCCCGAGCGAACGATCCGAATCGTTACGCGCGGCTGTCCGCTAACGGGAAAGCTGAAGGTCTCTTCAGGGTCGAAATAGGTCCGTCGAGCAACGCACAGTCAGCGACCTAACTTCCGCAACGCGGCAGAATTTGTCGACATCAACCACGAAATGCGGATACAAAGTCCGACAAGCTCTGTTGCCTCGACGCTAGGTCATATTAAATTTTTCTCCCTCGGACAGCAGCGGGGAGATGAACCCAGCCTCGCGCCGGGTTCGCTGCCTATGCGATCACTCAGGCGGGCGTGATCACAAGCCGTTCTTGTTGGACTTCGATCTTGAGTTGCTGATGGGGTTTGAAACCGGCGTGCTCGAGCCATCGCCCGGAAAGTTTGAACCAGAGTATGAGGGGCGGGTGGTTACGGGGCCGAGGCGAGTAGGGTTGCCAGCGACGGGATTGCTGAATCGTGACGCGGCGCTCGGGGAGAGCGGGACGTGAGGTAACATTGGCGTCAGCCATGATCGACTCCTAGAGAGAGTTGATAGTGGTCAGCGGGTCGTGAGTGCTGGTAACACTTGCGGCCCGCGCTGCGTTTACGGCATCAGATGCGTGTGTGCCTCCTGCGTAAGCGGTTGGGTTGAGCGGAAGTCATCGACTCACTGTATGGATAGTCAGTAATCCGATCAACCTATCCGTTAGACAGAGGGAGGGCGATACGGCCGTGTGGCCAGAAGACGAAGAAAGGATGGAGCGCGGCCAAATCGATAGCTTCGATTTGTTGCGACTCTGTGCACTTCTGTGCCGCGTTCTAACAGGGCGCACGTCGAGTAGTAACGGTTTCCCACGGTTGCGTTCGGGACACCGGTACTGACAGGGTTGAGTGCCTCCGGGCTAGGCCGTCCGCCCAGGACGCGCTTTTGGTTACTTTGGGCAAGGACCAAAGTGACCCCGGTCCCGGGGAGGGACGGACTATACGTACCGCCGCGAAATCAAAGTTTTCACAAAAGCCTAAGCGAACGACAAAAACGCCGAAAGGCAAAAACCACCAAGAAACAAACAAAGCGAACGCCTAACCACAAGAAACCAAATCACCCTACCCCAACCCGGCCGCCACACGCCCCATCGCATCAATCCCCAGATCAAACATCCGCGAAAAAAACGGAATCATATTCGGCAACATCAACTGCACGAGCAGCAACCCCACGAGCATGGTCACCGGAAACCCGATCTGAAACACACCGATCTGCGGCGCCGCGCGATTCAAGATCCCAAGCGCCAAGTTGGCGATCAAGAGCGCGGCAACCACCGGTAGTGCAAGCAGCAACCCCGCCGAGAACAACATCCCACCCCACTCGACGAGCGTTCGCCAGCCCGGCGCACCGAGTATGTTGGCCGAGATCGGCACTGACTGGAACGTCGCAACGAGCGCCGCGATCATCTGCAGGTGCCCGTCGAAGGCAAGAAAGGCCAGCATCGCGATCGTGCGCAAGAACATCGAAATCACATCGCTCGCATTGCTCGAACCGGGTTCGAAGAACGTCGCAAACCCGAGCCCCATCTGCATCCCGATGATGCCGCCCGTCGTCTCGACCGCGCCGAACACGACCTGCATCGTCAGCCCCATCGCCGCGCCGATCAGAAACTGATTCACGATGATCCAGATGCCCGGCGCCGAGAACACCGTGGGCGCAGGCAGCGGTCCAATCGTCGGCGCGACGATGATCGTGATGAACGCGGCGAGCCCGACTTTCACGCGCACCGGCACCGAAGCGTGGCCGACCAGCGGCGCCGTGGCCACCAGCGCGAGGATGCGCACGAACGGCCACATGAACGCGGTCATCCACGTGTTCAGTTGCGCATAGGTGACGGTGAACATCGCGGCGCGCGGGAAAGAAGAAGGGCGGGTGGAAGAACGCGGGGCGCGAGCGTCAGCCCGCGAGCTGCGGCACGCTCGTGAGGATGTGGCGCAGATAGTCGAGCATCATCGTCATCATCCACGGCCCCGCGATCACGAGCGTCACCGCCACCGCCAGCAGCTTCGGGATGAACGACAGCGTCGTCTCGTTGATCTGCGTCGCCGCCTGGAACAAGCTCACGACGAGACCCACCACGAGCGCCACCAGCAAGAGCGGCGCGGCAAGCAAGAGCGCGATCATCATCGCCTGATGCGCGAGCGTCATTACGGATTCTGGCGTCATGATTCAAGCCTGCTTCAAAGTGGGATCTGACTAAGCGGTTCCGGCGCCACGCTCGAAAGCGCGGCCATTCAGGTAAAGCTCTGCGCAAGCGAGCCGATCAGCAATTGCCATCCGTCGACGAGCACGAACAGCATGAGCTTGAACGGCAGCGAGAGCGTCACGGGCGACACCATCATCATCCCCATCGACATCAGCACGCTCGCGACCACCATGTCGATGATCAGAAACGGAATGAAGATCGTGAAGCCGATCTGAAAACCGGTCTTGAGCTCGCTCGTCACGAACGACGGCACGAGCAGCGACAGCGGCACGTCGTCGGGCCCCTGCATCGGCGCCGCGTGCGAGATCTTCGCGAAGAGGGCGAGGTCGGACTCGCGCGTCTGGCGCAGCATGAAAGTCTTGAACGGCGCGACGCCGCGCGTCCAAGCCGCATCCATCGGCAGCGTGCCTTCGGAGAACGGCTTGTAGCCGTCGTTGTACGCCTTGTCGAGCACGGGCGACATCACGAACAGCGTCAGGAACATCGCGAGGCCGACGAGCACCTGGTTCGGCGGCGTCGTCGAGAGCCCCATCGCCTGGCGCAACAGCGACAGCACGATGATGATGCGCGTGAAGCTCGTCATCATCAGCACCATCGCCGGCAGGAACGACAGCATCGTGAGCAGCAGCATCGTCTGCACGCTCAGCGAATAGGTCGTGCCGCCGTTCGGTCCCGGGCTCGTGTTGAAGGCGGGCAGGCCCGCGGTCTGCGCGAACGAGAGCGTCGGCAGCGTGCAAAGCAGCGCCGGAAGCAGCACGGGCAGCGCGGCCTTCGTCACTTGCAGGATGCGTTGCGGCAGGGAGGGGGCGCGCGCTTTCAATTGCGCGCCGCGTGTGAGGGTGCGGCTTGACGGCATTTACTTGTCTCCGCTTTCGCGGCGCTGAAAACGTTTGCTCGCTTCGCCTTTCAACGCGGTGCGAAAGCGTTGGCCGAAGGTGCCGGTGAGCGCGGTGTTTAACTCGTACGGGCCGGAACCCGAGCCTGGCAATCCGCTGGCGCTCGAAGAACCTGCCGCGCTTTCGGCGCTTGCCGAGCCGGCCGCCATCGTATGCAGGAGGCGCACGTTGCCGGGCGCGGCGCCCAGCACGAGCCACGTGTCGCCGATCTCGACGACGGCCACGCGCTCCTTGCCGCCGAGCGAGGCGCCCGCGACGACCTTGACGAGTCCGCCGCGACCGCCCGAAGGCTGCAAGCCGAAGCGGCGCGCGAGCCACGCGCAGGCAAACACGAGGCCGATCACGACGACGAGTCCGACGATCGTCTGCAGCACGGCCCCGACGCCCAGCGACGGCACCGCAGTGCCCGCGCCGACGCCGGAAGCGATCTTCGCTGCGTTGTTGACGGCGTTCATGTCGGCGGCGAACGCTGCGCGCGGGGCCAGCGACGTCACCGTGACAAAAAACGCCGGTGATGCCCATCCGCCCAGCGCAGCAAGCGAAAGCCGCTGGCCACGTTGAAGCGCGAATCTCATCGATTGAGCTTCCGGATGCGCTCGGACGGCGTGATGATGTCGGTCAGGCGAATGCCGAACTTGTCGTTGACGACGACGACTTCACCTTGCGCGATGAGGCAGCCGTTCACGAGCACGTCCATCGGTTCGCCGGCGAGGCCGTCGAGCTCGACGACCGAACCCTGCGCCAATTGCAGCAGGTTGCGGATCGCGATCTTCGTGCGGCCGAGCTCCACGGTCATCTGGACCGGGATGTCGAGGATCATGTCGATGTCGTTGCGCGTCGACGCGGGCTCGACCTTCGACAGCGGCTGGAACACGCCGGCCGAAGCCGGGTTCACGGCGCTGTTGTCATTCTGCTCGGCAAGCGCGCTCGCCCAATCGTCCATTCCCGCATCCTCTGTTGCGGCCGCATCGGCGGCTTCCGTCGCTTCGCCGGCCATGGCGGCGATCATTTCAAGGTCCGACTTGCCGGACTCCGGCGTCGCGTTCAGCTCAGTCATATCCACCTTCCTTCATCGATTCGCTGGCGCTGATCATCTTCTGGACCCGCAGCGCGTATTGACCATTGAAAATGCCGTAGCCGCATTCCATCACCGGCACGCCGTCGACCTTCGCGGTGATGTGCTCGGGGATGTCGATCGGCAGCACGTCGTTGACTCTCATGTTGAGAATCTTTTCGAACGTCACGGGGATCTCCGCGAGGTTCGCCGTCAGCTCCACTTCGGCGGCTTGCACCTGCTGCGACAGCACGCGCACCCAGCGGCGGTCCACTTCGAGCGCTTCGCCCTGGATCGGCGAGGAGAGCACGTCGCGGATCGGCTCGATCATCGAGTAGGGCATGCAGATGTGCAGCGTGCCGCCCGTCGGTCCGAACTCGATCGAGAACTGCGTGACGATCACGATTTCGTTCGGCGTCGCGACGTTCGCGAACTGCGTGTGCATCTCCGAGCGCACGAATTCGAACTGCAGCGGGCGCACGCTCTTCCACGACGTCTGGTAGTGCTCGAACACGAGGTTGAGCAGCTTGCTGATGATGCGCTGCTCGGTCTGCGTGAAGTCGCGGCCTTCGACGCGCGTGTGAAAGCGTCCGTCGCCGCCGAACAGGTTGTCGACGACGAAGAACACGAGGTTCGGGTCGAACACGAACAGCGACGTGCCGCGCAGCGGCTTCACGTGCACCAGGTTCAGGTTCGTCGGGATCGGCAGGTTGCGCGTGAACTCGCTGTACTTCTGAACCTTCACGGGGCCGACGGAAATTTCCGCCGTGCGCCGCATGAAGTTGAAGATGCCGACGCGCAACAGCCGCGCGAAGCGGTCGTTGATGATTTCGAGGCCGGGCATCCGGCCGCGCACGATCCGCTCTTGCGTCGCGATGTTGTACGGGCGCACGCCCGAACGGCTGCTGTCGTCGGCAACCGAGTCGGTCTCGCCGGTTACGCCTTTCAGGAGGGCATCGACCTCCTCCTGGGACATGAACTCTTCGTGGCCCATTTCCTAATTCTCGCTAGTGCGTCGTGGCTATCGGATAACGGATTGAAGCGGCGCCGGGTGAATGCGCGGCCGCGTCACTGGACTACGAATTCGGTGAACAGCACGTCTTGCACGTGCGCCGGCTCGCCGCCCGCATCGGTCGGCTTCTCGACGAGCGCCTTCAGCTCGCTGGCGAGCGCGTGCTTGCCGTCGAGCGTCGAGAGGTCGTCAGGCTTCTTGTTCGACAGCGCGAGCAGGATGCGGCTGCGGATTTCCGGCATGTGCTGCGTGAGCTGCTCCTGGACCTTCGGGTCGGTGAGCTTCAGCGACAGGCCGACGCGCAGGTAGTGCATGTTGCCGTCGTCGGACTGGAGGTTCACCGTCATCGGTTCGAGCGCGAAGAAGATCGGCGCGGGCGGCGGCGCGGGCTTCGATTCCGACGCGTGCGGCACGCCGTCTTTGAGCAGGAAGAAGTACATGCCGGCGGCGGCGCCTAAGGCGGCGATGATCGCAATGATCGCGATCACGATGATGCGCTTCATCTTGCCCGGTGCCGGTGCGGCGGCCTGTTGCTGCTGTGCTGCGGTCGTCGTTGCCATGGGTTTGCCTGCTTTTATTCCGTAGTCTGCATTGTTCGGGATGGACGGCCTTGGCGATAGGCCGAAAAGAAGGGGGATTTTGGGTTATCTCATGCGTTTGCTGAATGGTTTCTTCTTTGTCTGCATGACGCGTGTGCTTACCGAATCTCTCGTTTCGGCGTTTTGCTTGGGTTGGCGTTATAGAGTTCGCCAAAAGCAACGAAGGCGCGTCCTGAGCGGATGCGCCTTCGCCCGTGGATGCCCGGCGGCGTCAGACGAACGTGTCCACCAGTCCCACCGTGCGCTGTACGGTGCCCGTTGCTTGCGTTGCGCCGATCAGGGCGTCCGCGTCGCTCGAGCCGCCGCCGCTTCCCCGGCTCGTGCCGCCGGAGCCCTGCTGCTGGAATGCCTGCTGCTGCGCCTGGCCCGCGAAGCCGTTGCTCACGCTCGCGCTGCCCAGGCCGATGCCGTTCTGTTCCATCGCTTCGCGCAGCTTCGGCAGCGCCGCCTGCACGGCGTCGAGGACCTGCGTGTGCTGCGAGACGAATAGCGCGTGAGCGTGGTTGTCGGCGACTTGCAGCACCACTTGCAGCGGGCCCAGATCGGGCGGGTTCAGCGTCAGCTCCGCCGTCTGCTGGTGCGCGTTCGACAGGAACACCACCTTCTGGCTCAACGCGTCTTCCCAGTCGGGCGTGCCGACTTGCGGCGACAGCGATGCCGCCGCCGAGGCGCCCGCCTGCGCGCTGGCGGTCAGTGCCGATGCGTTCGGCGTCACCGACGCCGCCTGCGCCGCTTGAGCAGCCTGTTGCGTGGCAAGCGCCGCGTTCGTTTGATTGGCCGTTGCTTGCAGCGTCGTCGTCGCATCCTGTGCGCCGCTGCCCGACAAGCTGTTCGCCGCCAGCGAATCGACGATCGACGTCGGCGTTTCGGCCGCGATCTGCGCGCTCGCGTGCGCCGCCGTGCCGGAGGCGCCGAATTTGCCCTGCGCCAAGGTTGCCGCGTTCGCCAGAGTCTTCGGCGCGAGCGCCGTGTTCAAGCTGGTCGTCGTGTTCGAGGCGGTCGTTGCGGCCGATTTGCCCAGCGCCCCGGCAGCGGGTGCGGGCGCGTTCGCTGCGCCCGTCACCTGGGCGAGCGCGGCCTCCAGCGCTTGTTGCAGCGTCTTGGCCTTGGTCGAATCGGGGGTGCCCGCTGACGTCGTGCCGCTTACGCCGGTTGCGGACAGGCTGTCAGTCGCGGCGTCCGTTGCCGTTGCGGCGGCGTTCGGGTCGGCGGCGTTCGCCTGGGCTTGCAGTTGCGCCTGCACGGCTGCGGCGGCCGCAGCCGCCTGCGCCGCGGCGTTGCCGGTCGCATTCGCTGCGTTCGCGTTGGCGTCGGCGTTCGAATTCGAATTGCTCGTCTTGCTGGTCGTGCCAGTCGATCCGGTGCCGCTGGCGCTGCTCGTCGCGCTCGTGCTGCTGCCGTTTGCCGACGCTTGCTGCGACTGCGCCTGCGATGCGTTGTTGTTCGGGGCGTTCGCCACGTTCGAGTTGGCGTTGTTCGCGCCATTCGAGTTGTTGGCCGTCGAGCTGTTCGCCGCTTGGCTCGCGCTTTGCGCCGTGTTCGATGCGCCGCTAGTCGAGGACTGTTGCTGCTGCGCCTGGGCGAGCGTCTGCGAGAACGGCGTCGACGATTGCGACGGTTGCGATGCGGATGCGCTCGATGCGTCGGTCGACGTGCCAGTCGCGCCGAACAGCGAGCTAAGGAAGGAGAGCGGAGACGTCATGCGTGGCCTCTCAGGGGCGGTCAGAGGGTGGGGCGTCTAAATACATTCGTGTCTGTTGCGTGCGCTTGAAGCGCGTCACTCGACGCTGTCCGCGCGCATGCGCAGCACCTTCGCCGCATGCTCGTCGGATTCGCGCTGTTCGATTCGCGAGGCCTTCAGCGCCTGCGCGGCTTCGCCGCGCGCCTGCAGGATTTCGTATGAGCCGAGCTTGCGCTTTTGCTGCTGCCATTCGGGCTTCGCCGCCTCGACGCGCGCGGTGGCGCTGGCGAGCAGGCGGCGCTGCTGGTCGATCGCGGCGTCGAGCGTGTCGATGAACGCCTGGAAGTTCCGCCAGTTGCCCGCGGGCATGCCCGTTTGCGCGGTCTGCGTGAAGCGCGCGTGGTACTCGTCCCGGTATTGCACGAGTGCGTTGAGCTGCGTTTCGACGTCCGTGCGCTCGCGCTGCACGCGGCCCAGATGCTTGGTCGCGACATCGAGATCGTCCTGTGCCAGATCGATCAGCGTTTGAATCGGAAAGTGCTTGGACATAGGCAGTCAGCCTCCCTATTGCAATAACGCGTCGAGCGCGGTCACGCTCGGCTCGAACTCAGCGCATTCGCGGAAATGCTGTTGCAGGAACGCCTCGATGCGCGGATACAGCGCGATCGCACGGTCGAGCAACGCGTCGCGCCCGCTGGAATAGGCGCCGACGTTGATGAGGTCGCGGTTGCGCTGGTAGCGCGACAGCATCTGTTTGAAGAGCCGCACCCGGTCGAGGTGGCGGTCGCCGATCAGCGAGGTCATCGCGCGGCTGATCGACGCTTCGATGTCGATCGCCGGATAGTGGCCGGCTTCCGCGAGCACGCGCGACAGCACGATATGGCCGTCGAGAATCGCGCGCGCCGAATCGGCGATCGGGTCTTGCTGGTCGTCGCCTTCGGTGAGCACGGTGTAGAACGCGGTGATCGAGCCGCCGCCTTCCGGCCCGTTGCCGGTGCGCTCGACGAGCGCGGGCAGCTTCGCGAACACCGAGGGCGGATAGCCCTTCGTCGCGGGCGGCTCGCCGATCGCGAGCGCGATCTCGCGCTGCGCCATCGCGTAGCGCGTGAGCGAATCCATGAGCAGCAGCACGTGCTTGCCCTGGTCGCGGAAAAATTCGGCGAGCGTGGTCGCGTAGGCGGCACCCTGCATGCGCAGGAGCGGCGAGACGTCGGCGGGGGCGGCGACGACTACCGAGCGCGCCAGACCGTCTTCCCCGAGGATCTGCTCGATGAACTCCTTCACTTCGCGGCCCCGTTCGCCGATCAGGCCGATCACGATCACTTCGGCGCTCGTGTAGCGCGCCATCGTGCCGAGCAGCACCGATTTGCCGACGCCCGAGCCCGCGAACAGGCCCATGCGCTGACCGCGTCCGACTGTGAGCAGCGCGTTGATCGCGCGCACGCCGACATCGAGCACTTTGTGGATCGGCTCGCGGTTGAGCGGGTTGATCGACGGCGCCGACAAAGGCGCATCGCTCGCATGGCCGAGCGGGCCCAGCCCGTCGAGCTGACGGCCCGACGCATCGACGACGCGGCCCAGCATCTCCCAGCCCACCGGCAGGCGCTTCGCGCCCGCGAGCGGATCGGCGATCGGCGCGTTTTCGAGCGGATAGACGCGCGCGCCGGGCAAGAGACCGGCGACTTCGGTCGTCGGCATCAGGAACAGGCGCTCGCCCGAGAAGCCGACCACTTCGGCTTCGGCCATCGTGCGCGTGCTGCCCGCGGGCAGCTCGATCATCACTTCGGCGCCGACCGAGAGCCGCAGGCCGACCGCTTCGAGCACGAGGCCCGCGGCGCGCGTGAGGCGGCCGCACGCGCGCATCGGCCGCGCGAGCGCGTTGCGGTTGCGCGCGGCGTTGAGGCGCGCGCGCCAGGCGTTCAGATGGGGGTTGTCGGGGGAAACGGTGGGCTTGGTGGCAGCTTGCGACGGGGCGGAGGGTTGCGGTGCGTCGGCGCCGAATTCAAGCGCGTTCGCCGCAGCGCCGAACGGCTGCAGCTCGGGCGGCGCGACGATGCCGGCCGTGGCGCCTCCCGCCAATCCCGCCAGATCGTCGAAACCGATATGCAGGTGAGGCGTCGAAAACTCGTCGAGCGAGGGCGCGATCAGATCGGCCGGCAACGGCACGGCCGGCGTTCCGTCCGGCAGCGTGCCGAACGAAGCGAGCGCCAATTCCTGTTCGAGCGGCGAGAGGCCGCTATGGAGGATCTCGTCGACGGTCGGCTTCACCATGTGTTCACCTTGCCGAGTGCCGCGGCGACGCGCTCCCAGCGCGTCTTGAGCGTCGCGTCGACTTCGCCGCTCGCGGCCTGCGCGCGGCAGCCGCCGCGCTCGACGGTCGAATCGGTGCGAACGTGCCAGCCGCCGCGCTTCAGTTCTTCCTGCAGGTAAGCCTCGATGATCGGCAAGTCGGCCGGATGCACGATCAATGTCGGCGCGCCCGTCAGCGCGGGCTCGGCGGCGAGCACTTCGCGCGCGGCGTCGAGCAGCGCGGCCGGATCGTGCGTCACGTGATGGCGCACGGCTTGTTGCGCGATGTCGAGCGCGAGCTCGACCAGGTTTTCCGCGAGATGCGCTTCGACGCCCGTGAGCGCCGACTTGAAAGCCTGTGCAATGCTGGCGAGCTTGGCGGCCTCGGCCAATGCTTCGGCGCGGCCTTTCTCGAAGCCCTGCGCATAGCCTTGGTCGAAGCCCGCCTGATAGCCGAGGGCCTGGCCCGCGACGTGGCCCGAAGCGACGCCCTGCGCGTGCGCGGCATCGCGCAGCCGCTGCAGCTCGGCTTCGAACGCGCCCTCGTCGATCGGCTCGTCGGGCGGGGGCGGAGCCGGGTCGAACGAGGCCATCTCCCAGCGTTGGTACGCCGAGAGTGTCTCCTTCGAGGGGCCGCCGCCACCGGTATCAGACATATGCATCTTCTGCCTTGCCGCCGAGGACTATCTGACCGCTCTCGGCGAGGTTGCGCACGATCTGCAGGATGCGGCGCTGCTGCGTCTCGACTTCCGACACGCGCACCGGTCCGCGCGAATCGAGGTCTTCGGCGAGCAGTTCGGCCGCGCGCTGCGACATGTTCGACAGGAACTTCTGGCGCAGCGCAGGCGGTGCGCCCTTGAGCGAAATGATCAGCGCTTCCGACTCCACTTCCTTGAGCAGCAGCTGGATTGCGCGGTCTTCCAGGTCGAGCAGGTTCTCGAACACGAACATCTGGTCGATGATCTTCTGCGCGAGGTCCGCGTCGTACTGGCGGACGTTCTCGAGCACCGATTCTTCGAACGTGCTCGACATGTAGTTGAGGATTTCGGCCGCCGTGCGGATGCCGCCCATCGGGCTGCGCTTCAAGTTGTCGCTGCCGGAGAGGAGGCCCGTGAGCACATCGTCGAGTTCGCGCAGCGCGGCGGGCTGGATGCCGTCGAGCGTCGCGATCCGCAGCAGCACGTCGTTGCGCAGACGCTCGGTGAAGCATTCGGTGATTTCCGACGCCTGGTCGCGGTCCAGGTGCACGAGGATCGTCGCAATGATCTGCGGGTGCTCGTTCTTGATGAGCTCGGCGACCGCCGCCGAATCCATCCACTTGAGCCCTTCGATGCCGCTCGTGTCGCTGCCTTGCAGGATGCGGTCGATCAGCACGCCCGCCTTGTCCTCGCCGAGCGCCTTCGTGAGCACCGAGCGGATGTAGTCGCTCGAATCGAGCGAGAGCGCCGTGTGCTTTTCGGCTTCCTTCACGAAATCCTGCAGCACGTCCTCGACCTGATCGCGCGTGACGTTCTTGAGCGCGGCCATTGCCGCGCCGATCTTCTGCACTTCGCGCGGGCCGAGGAATTTGAATACTTCCGCGGCTTCTTCTTCGCCGATCGACATCAGCAAGAGCGCGCTTTTGGTCAGTCCTTCCGTATTCATTCAGCCACCCAATTCTTGACGACCGTCGCCACGATCTTCGGGTCTTGGCGCGCAATCGTGCGCGCGTAGTCCAGGTTCCGTTCGAATTTGTGCTTCTCGTTCTCGAACGAGAGCAGGTTCACGCTGACGCCGTCGTCGTCGGTGGCGGCCTTGTCCGCGCCTTCCGCCGGGACGCCGTCGAGCAGGATCGGCTCGCCTGCCGCGCCGATCGCCACGGCCGCCGCGCCCGGCTCGGCCGCCGCCGGAGGCGGCGGGAACGCGCGGCGCAGCGCCGGCTTCACCATCACGAAGTAGAGGAACAGCGCCACCGCGCCGATGCCGAGCCACGTCGCGATCTGCTTGTAGAGCGCGAGCATGTCGGGCGTGCGCCACCACGGGATGTTCGCGAACGGGTCGTCGATCTTGGTGAACGCGCTGTTGACGACGTTGACCGAGTCGCCGCGCTGCGCGTCGTAGCCCATCGCGTCCTTGACGAGCTGGTCGACCTTGGTGAGCAGATCGGCCGGCACGGGCTGCATCGTCACGTGGCCCTTCGCGTCGGTGATCGGCATGTTGTTGATGACCACCGCCACCGACAGTCGCTTGATGTCGCCGACCGCGCCTTCGGAGTGGCGGACCGTCTTATTGAGCTCGTAGTTGGTCGTCGAATCCTTGTGCTCGGAGATCGGCGTCGACGAGCTCCCGCCCGCGCCGCTCGCGGGCGCATCGATCGGCGCGGAAGCGGGCTGCGGCGGCGTGTTCGACAGCGCGCCCGGCACGCCTTGCGCGGCGCCGGTCGACGATTCGGTCGACGAGCTCGTTTGCTGGCTGCGGATCGAGCTCTGCGTCGGGGTGGCGTTCGGGCCGTACAGCTCGGCGGTCTGCTCGTTCTTCGAGAAGTCGATGTCGGCGCTGACCGTCGAGTGCGCGTTGCCGGCGCCGAAGAGCGGCGCGAGGATCGCGTCGATGCGCTGCTGCGTGTCGTGCTCGATCTGGCGCTGGTACTTGAGCTGCGTCGGGTCGAGGCCGGCGCTCGACGACGATTGCGTGAGCAGGTTGCCGTCCTGGTCGACGATCGTGACGTTCTTGACCGGCATGTCGGGCACCGCGGACGCCACCATATGCGTGACCGCGATCACCTGGCCTTCGTCGAGCGCGCGGCCCGGATACAGATTGACGAGCACCGACGCCGACGGCGCTTCCTTGTCGCGCACGAACACGGACGGCTTCGGAATCGCGAGATGCACGCGGGCTTCGCGCACGGTCGAGATCGATTCGATGGTCTTTTCGAGCTCGCCTTCGAGCGCGCGCTGGTAATTGACCTGCTCGGCGAACTGGCTGATGCCGAACTTCTGGTTGTCCATCAGTTCGAAGCCGACCGAGCCGCCCTTCGGCAGCCCCTGGGCGGCGAGGCGCAGGCGCATTTCGTGAACTTGGTCGGACGGCACGAGGATCGCGCCGCCGCCTTCGGCGAACTTGTAGGGGATGTTGGCCTGCTGGAGCGAGGTGATGATCGCGCCGCCGTCGCGGTCAGAGAGGTTGCTGAAAAGCACCTTGTAGTCCGGCGTGCGCGACCAGAGCACGAGCGCGGCGACGACGGCCACGAGCACCGCGACCGCGATGATCAGCGGCGCGCGCGGGTTGCCGCGCATCTGCGAGAGCGTCGACAGGCGCTGCGCGAAACCGTTGCCGCCGCCGAGGTCCGCTGCGCCGACGCCGCCGGGCAGCGCGCCCGCACCTGCAGCGGCAGGTTGCGCGCCCGTCAGGCCCATGCGGGTGTCGGGGTTGATCAAAGAGTTGGCCTGCGAATCCATGCGTCTGGGTTCTCCGGAATGCGGGGAGGTCCTGTTGGGGAGGCGCTTTGACGCCCACTTACGGACACTTTCACGAAGGGGATTATCCGCAGGGGCCCGCAACTTCATTGGTTGAATAGAGGAGGGTTTTCCCCCTACTTTCACGGCTTTCGCCAAACGGCCGCTGCTATGCTCGCTGCTATGTTGATCACTGGCCCATCCGGGCTGGATGGAGAGAAACGATGACTGTCACTGCGATAAATTCGGCGCTGCAGCAATTGCAGGCGCTGGCGGCGCAAGCCACGGACAGCGCCCAGGCGCAAAGCGAAAGCAATGGCGCCGCCACGGCCGGCACGTTCTCGGCGGCGCTCAAGGCGTCGCTCGACAAGGTCAGCGGCGACCAGCTCAAGGCCGCCAATGAGTCCAAGGCGTTCGAACTGGGCGCGCCGAACGTGTCGCTCAACGATGTGGTGATCGACGGTCAGAAGGCCAACATCGGCTTCCAGTTCGAACTGCAGGTGCGCAACAAGCTCGTCTCGGCCTACAACGACATCATGCAAATGTCGGTTTGAGCACATAAATCCACCAAAGAGCACCTAAAGCTTTCGCGGCGCAATCCGATAACCCCGTTACAAGGCACGCTTTTGCGCTGCCGGCCATCAACTGAAGAGCACAGGAGGCGCGCCGATGTATTCCCCAGGACACTCTGGAGCGAGCGCGTACGCGCGCGTCGGCGTCGAGACCGGGGTTATGGGCGCGAATCCGCACCGCCTGATAGCGATGCTCTACCAGGGGGCACGGCAGGCCATCGCGCAGGCGCGGCTGCATTTGCAGCAGAACAACATCGGGCCGCGCGGCGAAGCGATCAGCAAGGCGATCCGGATCGTCGACAACGGTTTGCGGGCGTCGCTGAATCTGGAGGCGGGGGGCGAAGTCGCCGAACGGCTTGATTCGCTCTACCACTACATGACCAACCGGCTTTTCGAGGCCAACGCGACGCAAAGCGAACAGATGCTGGTCGAAGTCGACCGGCTGCTCGCGACGCTCGAGGAAGCCTGGATCGGAATTGCCCCAGAAATCGCGAAGATGGCGGCACAGCCATCGCCGGAACGCAATAGATGAATCAGAACGCAGAATATTTTGCGCGATACGAAGCGATCGCGCTGGTGTCGCGCAAGATGCTGACTGCCGCCCGCCGCGCACTGTGGAACGATCTGGTCGGTCTGCAGGAGGAGTATCTGACGCTCGTCGACGGACTGAAGGATGCCGAGTCGAACGTGTTGCTCGACGACGGCGAGCGCGCGCGCAAGTACGACCTGATCCGGCAGATTCTCGCCGACGATGCGGCGATTCGCGATCTGGCGAGCCCGAGCGTGGCGCGCTTGTCGGCGCTCTTTGCAACCGAGCGGCCAGCGCGCATGTTGAAGGAACTGTACGGCGCGCGCTGAGCGCCGTTGTTGTTTGGCGTTTTTGGCGCAAGCAAAATCACGCATCACCCTGCCTCACCCCACACCCAATTCAACCTCGTAAGCAGCACGAGCTCTCGGCGCGAAAGGACTCGGCATGACCGGAATCGACACTGCCATCGCGTCTGTGCTTGCGAACCGCATCGATAGCCTGCTGACCAACGGCGTCGGCTCGTTTTCCAACGCGACGACCGCGCAGACCGGCGCTTCCTCGGTGGCGGTCGATACGACCAACGCCGCGGCCGGCCTCGCCGGCACGCTTCCCGATGCGCAGGCTTCCGCCCAGACCGTGTTGTCCGAAGTCGCGCTGACGCTCGACGCGATCTCGCGCTTCGGCGGCGAGGCGACGCCCGCGGTGGTCGGCGAGGCGCCGATCTGGCCTGCGCCGCCTGCGATCAACGTGTCGGCGGGGACGAGCGCCGAGCTGTTTGCGGCACTCGATGCCGCTGCGCCTGGCGACGGCGGCGCTGCCGCTTCGGCCTCCGCTGCACAGCAAACACAAAGCGCGGCGCTGTCCGCATCGACGGTGCCCGTCGGTCTGCTCGCGTCGGCGCTCGCGCAGGCCGTGTCCGACAGCGGACTGTTCTACGAATCGCATCTCTCGCAATGGCTCACGGGCTTGCGCATGGTCGACTCGCTGGCGGCCGAGCCGCAAACGCGCCTCGCGGCGGGAGAAGCGCAGTTGCCGCTCGCCTGGGGCGGCAGCCCGAGCGCGGCCCAAGCCGAAGACGCCACCTTGAGTTCATGGCTTGACGGCCAGTTCTCGTCGCTCTTCGGCGGCGGAGAGGACGCGCAGGCGGTGCCGAGCGGGGCAGCGGCACGCAACGCGCAGAACGCGGCGAATGCCGCGCCGAGCGCCCCCAATAACGCGGCGATGCCGGGTTACGCGGCCGCGTCGCGTGCGCCGATGACGTTCGCGGCGAACACGTTCGGCGCGTACCCGACAGGCGGCACGCAGTCCGCCCAGCCGGCTTCCTCCGCTTCCGCTCAGCAGACAAGCAACAACGCTTCGCAGACGAACAATGCCGCCCAGAGCGCGCCTGCTTCGATTGCCGCGTCGATCCACCCGGCGACGATCCCGCTCGTGCGCCAGCAGCTCGACTTGCTCGCGACCGACCAGTTTCGCTGGACCGGCGAAGTCTGGCCCGGCGCCAAGCTCGACTGGACGATCGAGCCCGACGGCGGGCAGCACGCGAACCGCCACGGCGCCGACGCCTCCGACTTCGAGCAACCGTGGCGCACGCGCCTCACGCTGGCGCTGCCGACGCTCGGCACCGTCGACGCCGAGCTCACGCTGACGGGCACGCGGCTCGTCGCGCGCGTGCAGGCGAGCCCGGGCGGGGCCACACGCCTTGCCGCCGAGGGCGACGCGTTCCGGCGCCGGCTGCAGGCGGCGGGCATCGAACTCTCCGGTCTGTCGATTCGCGAGATCGGCGGCACGACTCCGGCGGCAGGCCCGAGCGCGGCGTCGGCGGCGTTTGCGTATGCACGCTCGGCGGCGGCGAGCGTCGACGCCCACGATGTCGTCGACGCCGAAGTCATCGACAAATCCGCCGCCACGTCCAAGGCGCCGGACGCGCCCGCGAAACCGGCGAGCACGAGTCCGCTCGAGCGCCTTTTCCACGACCCGTTCGAATGGGGTGGCTCATGAGCCCCGCGCCACGCAGGAGCGCGGCAGCGCTCGTCTACGACACGCAAAACGGCGATGCGGCGCCGCGCATCATCGCGAAGGGCTACGGCGTCGTCGCCGAGATGATCATCCAGCGCGCGCAGGAAGCCGGACTCTACGTGCATACGGCGCCGGAGATGGTGTCGCTGCTGATGCAGGTGGATCTCGATTCGCGGATACCGCCTGAGCTTTACAAGGCGGTCGCCGAATTGCTCGCCTGGCTCTACCGGCTCGAAAGTGGCGCCGACGAGAGCGCGGCGGGGCAGGTTGTCGAGGTGGCCGACGTGGTGGTCGATGCGGATAGCGGCGAGAAGTTTTGATGCTGCTGCATGTGCGCAAATAGGAATCGTTCGCACTTAATGAGTGTGGTTGTACAATGCGAACCTTTCTATTTGTAATGTCTGCCTGGTTACGGCTTTCCCGCAGTCGCGGCGTGCACGGGGCCAACGCAGACGAGCGCATGGAGCCTCCCGTTGAACGCACCCGAATCGATCGATCTGAAGCCTGCCGCGCGCGGCGCGAATCCCCTTCTCGATGACGCCCAGCAAGCCGAACGCCGCCGCCGATCGCGCCGCGCGACGTTTCTCAAATGGCTGCGCAAGGTGCATGGCTGGGTCGGGCTGTGGGGCGCGGTGCTTGGGCTCTTGTTCGGCACCACCGGTTTCCTGCTGAATCACCGCGCCGGGCCGCTGCAGATTTCACCGGGCAAGCCGCAAGTCGAGCAGTTGCAGATCGCGCTGCCGCAGCCCGCGCCGCAGTCGCCGCAAGCGCTGGCCGACTGGCTCAAAGGCGAGCTGCAATTCGACGGCCGAGTCGGCAAGGTGAAGAAAGAGCCGGCGCATCCGGTCGCTTGGGGTGATCGCCACACGGTCCAGCCCGAGTCGTGGACCTTCAATATTTCAGGGCCGCGCAACGGCGTTCAGGCCGAGTATTGGGTGGGCAACGGCTTTGTGTCGGTCAAGCGCTCGCAGAACTCGTTCTTCGCGACGCTCAACAACCTGCATAAGGGCACCGGTCTTGGCATCGGCTGGGTGCTGCTGATCGATACGCTCGCGGGCGCGATCATCCTGCTGTCGCTGACGGGCGTGCTGCTGTGGACCGAGCTGAACAAGCGGCGCACGGTCGGGGTCGTGCTGGTGGCGGGGTCGGTGGGGGCGGCGTTGCTGGCGGGGCTTTTTTGACGCGAATCCTTCGGCTTTGCGGTGCCGCGCGCGTGCCTCTATGCACGACGCGGCCCCCCCCCTCAAACCTCACAAGCCGACCCGCCCCCCGCCGCCATCTCCCGCGCGGCCTTCGCCCCTTCCACTTGCAGAATCATCGGCAGCGACACGCCATTCTTCGCCGCCGTCACCTCCGCGAGAATCGATACCGCGATCTCCGGCGGCGTACGGCTGCCGATATAAATGCCGACCGGCCCATGCAGCCGCGCCAGCTCCGGCTCGCTCAAATCGAACTCCTTCAGCCGCTCGCGCCGCGCCGCGTTGTTGCGGCGCGACCCCAGCGCGCCGACGTAGAACGCCGGCGTCTTCAACGCTTCCATCAGCGCGAGGTCGTCGAGCTTCGGGTCGTGCGTGAGCGCGATCACCGCGCAGCGTTCGTCGAGCTTCATGTCGAGCACCGTGTCGTCGGGCATCGTGCGCACGATCGTCGTGCCGGGCACGTCCCATTCGTCGGTGTATTCCTCGCGCGGGTCGCACACGGTCACGTGATAGTCGAGCCCGACCGCGATGTTGCATAGATACCGCGACAACTGTCCCGCTCCGATCACGAGCATCCGGTAGCGCGGGCCGTGGATCGTCAAGAGGCGCTTCTCGTCGAAATCGACGCCGTCGGTCGCTTGCGCCGGGCCGAGGCGTGCGGCGCCGGTTTCCATGTCGAGCGTGCGCGCGACGAGCTGTCCCGCCTGCACCGCCGTCAGCAATTCAGCGATGCCGCTCGCCTTCGTCAACGGCTCCAGCACGAGCTGGATCGTGCCGCCGCACGGCAAGCCGAAGCGATGCGCCTCTTCGGCCGTGATGCCGTATTTCACCGATTCAGGCCGCTGCTGCTCGATGCCGAGCCGGCGCACACGATCGATCAAATCGTCTTCGATGCAGCCGCCCGATACCGAGCCCACCACGAGCCCGTCGTCGCGCACTGCGAGCATCGCGCCCTCGGGGCGCGGCGACGAGCCCCACGTCTTCACCACCGTCACCAATAGCGCACGATGTCCCTCATCGAGCCATCGCGCGCTCGACTTCAAAACTTCGAGATCCACGCTTTCCATGACTTGCTTCCTTTTCCTGTATGAGCCGATTCGCCGGCTTCTTCTTCACCTTCGACTCGGGTTTTTTCGACATCGGCATCGCTGTCGTCCTCGCCATTGGGCGCCGCGAGCGTTGCTTCTCCTTCCACGGGCTCGCCCGTCACCTGCGCCGAAAAGCGCTTGAAGAACTCGCCAGCGATCTTGCGCGCCGCGCCGTCGACGAGCCGCGAGCCGATCTGCGCAAGCTTGCCGCCGATCTGCGCACTCGCGGTGTACGACAGTTTCGTCGATTCGTTGCCTTCGGGTTCGAGCGTCACGTGCGCGCTGCCTTTGCCGAAGCCGGCGGTGCCGCCTTGTCCTTCAAAGACGATCGTGTAGGTGTGTGGGGCGTCGATGTCGGTCAGCAGCATGCGGCCTTTGAAGCGCGCCTTCACCGGGCCGACCGATGCGCTCATCGATAGCGTGTACGAGTTCTCGCCTTCCGCTTCGATGGTCTCGCAACCGGGAATCGATGCCTGCAGGATCGCGGTATCGTTCAAAGCTTCCCACGTGCGCCGTTGCGACACGGGCAGCGTATAGCTTTCCGTCAATTCCATCTCATCGCTCCTTTGTCGATCGGAGTTGGCGCTTTAGCGCCTACTCCGATCCCATGGTTGATGAAGCCGGCGCGCGGCCGCGAGGCGCGCGCGTCAGGTGGGCGAAGTCCCGGCCGAATGCGGCGAGGCTTTCCAAATTATGAACCGGTCGGTGCGCGTCCACATGGGGCAGGATCGCCTGCACGCCGCGCGCCTTCGGCGAAAACTCCGCGAAGCGCAGCAGCGGATTGAGCCACACGAGGCGATGCGCGAAGCGCGCGAGGCGGGCCATCTCGGTGTCGAGGACGTCGATCGCTTCGTGATCGAGGCCATCGGTGACGAGCAGCACCGTCGCGCGGCCGGCGAGGACCCGCCGTGCCCAGCGGCGGTTGAATTCGGCGAGCGCGGCGCCGATGCGCGTGCCGCCCGACCAGTCGACGACCTGTTCCGCGAGCGCCGCGATCGCCACATCCGGGTCGCGCTCGCGCAGCGCGCGCGTCGCGTTCGTGAGCCGCGTGCCGAACAGGAACACTTGCAGCCGTTCGCGCGATTGCAGCAGCGCATGGCAGAAGTAGAGCACCGCACGCGAATAGCTGCTCATCGAGCCGGAGATGTCGAGCAGCAGGACGAGCGGCGGCTTGCGCTTCACGGCGGCACGGTATTTCCAGACCGTCCAGTCGCCGCCGGCGCGCACCGCGTGGCGCGCGCTCGCGCGCAGGTCCGCGTGCGTGCCGTGCGAGGCGGCTTTGAGGCGGCGCGTGGGCTCGGTCGCGAGCGACACGCGCTGGCCGCGGATCACATGGCGCAGCGTGCGCCATTCGTCGGCGCTCAGGGTGTCGAAATCGCGATGGCGCAGGTGTTCTTCCGAGCTGAAGGTGACGCGCGCCACGAGTTCGCGCGGCGAGCGTTCGGGCGGTTGCGCGTCCGCTGACTTCGGCTCCTGCTGGCGTCGCGCGGCCAGCGCGTCCGCGAGCCGGTTGTTGCGCACGGGCGGCGGCATGCCGCTTTTCACCTTCGGCAGCATCAGCGCGCGCAGCTTGCCTTCCCAGTCGGGGTCTCGCCAGAAGAGGTCGAACGCGACGTCGAACACTTCGCGTTCATCGGGCGCGCTGACGACCAGCGCCGCGAGCGCCGCGCGCACGTCGTCGCGCCGCTCGATGCCGATCCAGCGCAGCGCCGTGAGCGCATCGACCGCGTGGGCGGGCGACATCGGCAGCCCCGCGCCGCGCAACAGGCGCACGAAGTGCACGACGTTGCGCGCGAGCATCGGCTGCGCGCCGGTTGTCGATGCGGGTGTGATCGTCGACATGGCCTACTCGGGCGCGCTCGCCGACGCGCCGCCACCCGGTGCGACGGCGAGACACTGCGCGATTCGCGCCGCATCGACGCGCGCGAGATCGTCCTGATACTTGAGCAGCACGCCGAGCGTGTCCTGCACCGACTGCGGATCGAGCTCCGTCACCGACAGCGCAGCGAGCGCCCGGCACCAGTCGATCGTCTCGGCGATGCCGGGCGCCTTGAACAGATCCATGGTGCGCAACTGATGGACGAAATCGACGGCGCGCCGCTGCAAGTCCGCGGCTGCTTCGGGCGCGCGCGCCGCGACGATTGCGAGCTCGCGGTCTCGCTCGGGATAGCCGATCCACTGATAGAGGCAGCGGCGCTTGAGGGCGTCGTGAACTTCGCGCGTACGGTTCGACGTCATCACGACGAGCGGTGCGCGATCCGCGCGCACGGTGCCGTACTCGGGGATCGTCACCTGAAAATCCGACAGCAGTTCGAGCAGGAACGCTTCGAACGGCTCGTCGGCGCGGTCGATTTCGTCGATCAGCAGCACGCGTTGCGCGCCGGGATGATGTTCGTCGGGCATCAGCGCTTGGAGCAAAGGGCGCTTCAGCAGGAATTCGCTACGGTAGAGCGTGTCGTTGGCGGGTCGCTCGCCTGCGGCTTCCGCGAGGCGCAGCGCCATGATCTGGCGCGGATAGTCCCATTCGTAGAGCGCGCTCGCCGTGTCGAGTCCTTCGTAGCACTGCAGCCGCAGCATCGTCGTGCCGAGCATCCCGGCAGCGGCCTTCGCGAGCTCGGTCTTGCCGACGCCCGGCTCGCCTTCGAGAAACAGCGGCCGCTCCATCCGCAGCGCGAGGAAGAGAGCGGTCGCCAGTTCGCGGCTCGCGAAGTAGCCGTGCGTCGTGAGTTGAGCGAGGGTTTCGTCGATCGAAGTGGGCGGCATGGCTTGGGTCGGCTTGGGGATGCCGTTCATCGCTTGAGTCGTGGCTCTTTTAGTAGTCTGCAATCAGTCGAACACGCAGCGGCGCGGGCTTGCCGGAAAGCAAGACGCTTCGCCCGAGAGACGGGCGAAGCGAAAACACCCATGCGTCCTGCGCTCGACGAGAAGCCAAGCAGCCCGCGTTAAGCCGCCCGTTCGACCGCACGCCCCGTGAGCACCGGAATCAAATGCGCGCGATAAGCCGCGCTCGCGTGCAGATCGGTGTTGAGATCATCCGGTGCGATGGTCACGCCGCGCGCGGCCGCCGCCGTGAAGTTCGCGGATAGCGCGGTCTCGAGCCCCGTCGCGCGAAACACCGACGACGCCGCGCCCGTCACCGCCACGCGCACGCCGTCGGCGCGTTTCGCGACGAACACGCCCACCAGCGCGAAATGCGACGCCGGATTCGGAAACTTCTCGTACGCGGCCTTCTCCGGCACCGGAAACTCGACGGCGACGATCAGCTCGTCGGGCGCGAGCGCCGTCTCGTACATGCCGACGAAGAAATCGTCGGCGGCGATGCGGCGGCGGTCCGTCACGACGGTCGCACCTAGCGCGAGCAGCGCGGCCGGATAGTCGGCGGCGGGATCGTCGTTCGCGATCGAGCCGCCGATCGTGCCGAGCGCGCGCACTTGTCTATCGCCGATCTGCCCGGCGAGCGCGGCGAGCGCCGGCAGCGTGCGGCGAATGTCCGCGTTTTCGGCGACGTCCGCGTGGCACACGGCGGCGCCGACCGTCACCGTCTTGCCGTCGGCGGCGATCTTCTTGAGTTCCGGAATGCGCGTCACGTCGATCAATTGCGCGGGCTGCGCGAGGCGCAGGCGCATCGTCGGCAACAGGCTCTGGCCGCCCGCGAGGTACTTCGCGTCGCCGTTCGCCGAGAGCGCCGCGACCGCGGACTTCGGATCGGCGGCGCGCTGATAGTCGAATGAATACGAGTACATGTCGGCTTCCTCCGCTTAGCTCTTGGGATTTTGTGCGGCCTGGATCGCGCTCCAGACACGATGCGGCGACGCCGGCATCTGCAGATCCTTCACGCCGAGCGGACCCAGCGCATCGAGGATCGCGTTGATGACCGCCGGCGGCGAGCCGATCGCGCCCGCTTCGCCGCAGCCCTTCACACCGAGCGGATTGTGCGTGCACGGCGTGCCTTTCGCGGTTTCGACGGTGAAGTTCGGCAGGTCGGACGCGCGCGGCATCGCGTAGTCCATGTACGAGCCGGAGAGGAGCTGCCCGGTGTCGTTGTCGTAGACGCAGCGCTCGAGCATCGCCTGGCCGATGCCCTGGCCGAGCCCGCCGTGCACTTGGCCTTCGACGATCATCGGATTGATCACGTTGCCGAAGTCGTCGACGGCGGTGAAGCGTTCGATCGATGTCTCGCCCGTCTCGGGATCGACTTCCACCTCGCAGATGTACGCGCCCGCTGGATAGGTGAAGTTGCTCGGGTCGTAGAACGCGTTTTCGTCGAGGCCCGGTTCGAGCTTGTCGAGCGGGTAGTTGTGCGGCACGTAGGCCGCGAGCGAGACGTCGGCGAAGGTCTTCGTGCGGTCGGTGCCCGCGACGCGGAAGATGCCGTCCTTGAACTCGATGTCGTTGGCCGACGCTTCGAGCAGATGCGCCGCGATCTGCTTGGCCTTGGCTTCGATCTTGTCGAGCGCCTTCATGATCGCCGAGCCGCCCACCGCGATCGAGCGCGAGCCATACGTGCCCATGCCGAACGGGATGCGGCCGGTGTCGCCGTGCACGATCTCGACGTTGTCGATCGGCACGCCGAGTCGGTCGGCGACGACTTGCGCGAACGTCGTCTCATGGCCCTGCCCGTGGCTATGCGAGCCGGTGAAGACGGTCACGGTGCCCGTGGGATGCACGCGCACTTCGCCCGCTTCGAAGAGACCCGCGCGTGCGCCGAGCGCGCCCGCGATGTTCGACGGCGCGAGGCCGCACGCCTCGATGTAGCACGAGTAGCCGAGGCCGCGCAGCTTGCCGTTTTGCTTGGATGCGTCGCGGCGCGCGGCGAAGCCCTTTGTGTCGGCGAGCTCGATCGCGCGGTCCAGGCACGGCTCGTAATCGCCGATGTCGTAGGTGAGCCCGACGGGCGTTGCATACGGGAACTGGCGGATGAAGTTGCGGCGGCGGATCTCGGCCGGATCGAGATTCATCTCGCGCGCGGCCGTTTCGACGATCCGCTCGACGACATACGTCGCCTCGGGTCGCCCGGCGCCGCGATAGGCATCGACGGGCACCGTATTCGTGAACACCGCCTTCACTTCGGCGTAGATCGCGGGCGTCGTGTACTGGCCGGCGAGCAGCGTCGCGTAGAGGATCGTCGGCACGCTGGAGGCGAACGTCGACAGGTACGCGCCCATGTTCGCGATCGTATGGACGCGCATCGCGAGGAACTTGCCGTTGGCGTCGAGCGCGAGTTCGGCTTTCGTCACATGATCGCGGCCGTGCGCGTCGGAGATGAAGGATTCGGAGCGCTCGCAGGTCCATTTGACCGGGCGGCGCACCTTCTTCGACGCCCACGTCAGCGCGACATCCTCGGCATACAGAAAGATCTTCGAGCCGAAGCCGCCGCCGACATCGGGCGCGATGATGCGCAGCTTCGATTCCGGCAGCGCGAGCACGAACGCGCCCATCAGCAGCCGCTCGACGTGCGGGTTCTGGTTCGCGACGTAGACGGTGTAGCTGTCGTCCTGCTTCGAAAAGCTCGCGTTGACGGCGCGCGGCTCGATCGCGTTCGGCACGAGGCGGTTGTTGACGATCTCGAGCGTCGTGACGTGGGCGGCTTGGGCGAAGGCGGCGTCGGTGGCCGCTTTGTCGCCGTGGCCCCAGGTGTAGCAAGTGTTGCCGGGCACGCTGTCATGGACTGCGGCTTGGCCTGGATCGGCCGCGTGCGCGGTATCGACGACCGCGGGCAGCACGTCATAGTCGACATCGATCAGCTCGGCGGCATCCTTCGCTTCCTTGACCGACTCGGCGATGACGATCGCGACCTGATCGCCGACGTGGCGCACCTTGTCGTGCGCGATCACAGGGTGGGGCGGCTCGTGCATCGGCGAGCCGTCGATGCTGTGGATGAGCCAGCCGCACGGCAGGCCGCCGACGTTCTCGGCGGCGAGATCCGCGCCGGTGAACACGGCGACGACCCCGGGGGCGCGCTTGGCGGCTTCCGTGTCGACGCTTTTGATGCGGGCGTGGGCGTGCGGCGAGCGCACGAACACGGCGTAGGTTTGCTGCGGGAGGACGACATCGTCGGTGTATTGGCCGTTGCCGGTCAGAAAGCGAAAGTCCTCTTTGCGCTTGACGGCCGAGCCGATCAAGCGGTGCTCTTCGGGTGCGTTCATCGCGTCGCTCCTTATTTGGGCGCTTAGCTGGCGGTAACGGCTGCGGTTTCCTTCATCGCGGCGGCGCCGGTGAGGACGGCCTTGACGATGTTGTGATAGCCGGTGCAGCGGCAGAGGTTGCCGTCGAGCTGGCGGCGCACGTCGTCTTCGGTCGCATCGGGTTGCTGGGCGACGAGGGCGGCGGCGCTCATGACCATGCCGGGCGTACAGAAGCCGCACTGAAGACCGTGGCATTCGCGGAACGCGGCTTGCATCGGGTGCAGGGAGCCGTCTTTCGAAAGCCCTTCGATGGTGACGACTTCGGCGCCTTCGGCTTGCACGGCGAGGATGTTGCAGGCTTTGACGGCGCGGCCGTTCAGGTGGACGGTGCAGGCGCCGCACTGGGCGGTGTCGCAGCCGACGTGGGTGCCGGTGAGGCGGAGATGATCGCGGATGAACTGGACGAGCAGAGTGTGGGATTCGACATCGGCGGTCACGGGAGCGCCGTTGACCGTCAGACTGATGCTGATTGCCATGGAACTGTCTCCTTATCGGGGTTGGGCACTCGTTTGCACTCGTTGGTGCTTCGTTCTGCCGCTCGCCCGGCGATTGGTGCGTTTTTTTAATGTTGCACTGAAAAGTAAAGCACAAGATTGGAGCTTTCGCTGTTACGTTGCCGTTGGGGGTTTTGTTTTGCCTGCGGTGCCTTGTTTGTCGTTTGCTTGGGTTTTGTCGTGCAACTTTGAATTCGCGCCGGTCCGTATAGTCCGTCCCTCCCCGGGACCGGGGTCAC
>NZ_JBCHAA010000033.1:0-32886 GCF_053525655.1 Trinickia camelliae | reverse complement strand
ACGGCGCGGTCGGCGCAGCGGGAGCGGCCGCAGCCGATGCCGCCGATGCGTCAGGTGCGGCTGCGACGGTCGCTGTCGCGGCCGAAGCGGCGGCTGGCGCGGACGCGTCATCCGCGAGAGCGGCGCCGGTGCCGCCCGCAAGGAGCGAACCGGCCATCAACAAGGACATCAATAATTTGCGCATCTTTCGTTTCCTCTAGTCGCTGTCTAATTATCTGCAGGACGTCCGCGCCGGTCTCGCCGGTGCGGATCCGAATCACTTGCTCGATCGGTGTGGCGAAGATCGCCGCGTCTTTCTCCACTGCGCTTCGCCACAGTCGTGCCGAACCGACCGTTTGACTACGAGTCAGCGTCATATGCAACTCACGTGCCAAGGGCTATATCGGCGCAGCATGAATTCGAAAGCTGGACTTGGTGCACAAATTGTCCTGACTTGTTGCAGGCGTGAGCGTCTTTGGTGCGTCGCAGCACCGGCCGGTGTACCAACGCGCGATGGACGCGCTTCCTGCCCCAGGATCCTCCGCATCTCTGCGTCGTAGAGGCGGTGCAACGGTACGATCGTTCGCTAGCGGCTGCTGCCACGGCATCTCCAAGGGAATTCCCTAGTCTCCTTGACAATATCGATCGAGCGCATATCATTCGTTATAGAACGATGCTAATCGGAATGATCGTAATAAGAATGGTTCGATGGCGGGTGTGGTAGGCCGGTCGTGTGGAGACACCGTTCGAGGCCGGGTCGTTTTGCGAAGGAGAAGATGATGGCTAGCGCAGGAAAATCGTTGCGCCTGATGGTCGATCACTGGCTCGGCCCGGCGCCTGGGGACAAGGTCCATGTAACAGAGTTCAGGACCCGGCGATCATTGGATCAACGTTACGTGTGCGTCGAGACCCTGAGGGCGGCAGGACCGGTCGCAATGTTCTTCTTTCGTCATCGAGACGGCAACTGGTGCATCTACCCGCCAGCCCGTGAACGGCCGATGCTCCGGATGTTTTAGTCATGAGCGTTCAATACAGTCTGGCGCCGACCTGCGGAATGCTCTCGCTGCGCGGTATTGCCGTCGCGCTGGCGATCGTGGTCTTCGGATCGATTGCGGGACGGTGTTATGCCGCTGATTCGCCGGTTTTGCCGACGCCCACAACTGTCGACGCGCCGAGCGAGAGCACGCCAACGGCAGAGGAAATCGCAACTGTCGTGAGTGCCCGCTTTCATGTCAGGTTGCCCGACGCTTTGGACATTGGTCAGGCGGTGCTGAACGCAGCCGGGCGCTACACACTCTCGCCGCTGTTGCTGCTTGCGGTGATTGCGGTCGAATCCAGTTTCGACAGATATGCAGTCAGTGTGGTTGGCGCCAAGGGATTGATGCAAGTGCTTCCCTCTCAGCACAGAGACCGCGTCCTTCGCGCTTCCGATTTGAATGACGCGCGTACGAATATCCGCATCGGGTCGGAAATTCTGCATAACTACATGATGGAATCGGATGGAAACCTTGAGAGCGCGCTATATCGCTATAGCGGGGGAGCCAAGGGCTATGCGCGGCGTGTCGTCGATCGCATGAGCATGATGAAAGCGGAACTCGGCTTGTGACGCGGCTCGGGTCGATGCTGACAATTCCTGCCGTGAATAGCCTTACATCGGCAATGGTTCTGCCCGATTCGACGCTTCGCGGCGGTACTGAATTGGCGAGATGCCGCGAGCAGCCTTGAAGGCGCGGCTGAACGAGAACTCCGACCGATACCCAACACGCGATGCAATTTCAGTGAGCCGGAGACTGGTCTCCTGAAGCAACTGCGCGGCAACGCCCATTCGCCAACGCGTCAGATAACTATGTGGCGGCTCCCCCACCGAGGCGCTGAAATTGCGCGCAAAAGCAGCCCGCGACAAACCGGCTTCCTGGGCGAGTTCTTCCAATGTCCATGCACGTTCGGGTGCCTCATGCATGCGCGCGAGCGCGCGCGCCATGTGCGGCGAGCGCACGGCAGAAAACCAGTCGTTGGCCGTGGGAAACGTCGTGTTGGCCCACTCGCGCATAAAGTAGATGAACAACGATGAAAGCAGGTTGCGCACTACGATCTGATTGCCGAAGTTAGGCGTCTCCACTTCATTTCGGAGCATGCGCAGTGTGTCGCTCAGCGGGGAACATCCGGCTTCTATGCCGGCGCGCAGTGATACGGCCTGCGGTAGCGCCCGCAACGCGGGAAGTGCCAGTTGCAGATCCACGTTGAACTGACCACATATCAACGTGACGGCTTTGGGATCGCGGTCAACGACGCCATCACGCCTGGCGAGGAACACCTCCAACGGCACGGCCTTCCCTCGTGCCGAATACACCACTTCGTGAGCGTCACCACGCGGAAACAGGATCAATTCGCCAGCCCGCAATTCCATGCTTTCCGTCTCGGGTTGACGCACGAAGGCGCGTCCTTCCGCCACGAAATGGAATACCACCGCATTGCTAGGTCGTACGGCAAACCCCCACGGGCCTGCGATGCGCGTACGCGCCAGTATCAGCCCGTCGGCACGAACGGCCTTCAACCAACTGTTTAACGCATGCATGGCCGCATCTTGGCGAAATGAGACGAATTGCTATGTTATCGCACCTTATGCACATGGTTTATCTTCCGAAAGATTGCTTCAATGATGAGACCAGCAAGTCAGGAGCCAAGTCATGACTAGAGATCTCATCCAGCACGCGATCGATACCGTCTACGGCCAGGTCCAGCCTCTTCCAACAACGCCAACACAATGTTCTAGGAAATCCTATGGCCGCATCATCATTTGTCTCGGTCAGAGACGCTGACCTCGTCGCAACGCTACCTGGTTTCAAGAGCGCTCACGCGCAAGTCAACGGTATCCGCCTGCACTATGTGGAAGGGGGTACCGGCGAACCGTTGATTCTGCTGCCGAGCTGGCCGCGGACCTGGTGGGAGTTCAGCCGCGTATTGCCGAGGCTTGCGGAACGCTATCGCGTGCTTGCCGTCGAATTTCGAGGCATGGGCGGCTCGGAAAAACCCTCCGACGGCTACGACAAGAAGACGATGGCATCCGACATCCGCGCCCTCGTATCCGAGCTTGGGCTGGGTGCGGTGAATATCGCCGGCAACGATGTCGGCGCGATGGTGGCTTACAGTTTTGCCGCAAATTACCCAGAGGCGACGCGTAAGCTGGTGATGATGGACTCGCCGCATCCGTTCGCAGTATTCGAGCAGATCCCGCTGCTTCCGGCGCCGGGCACCTACGATCTGGAGAACCCTGCGCGTGCTGTACACCCGTGGTGGTTCGCGTTCAACCAGATTTCCGGACTGTCGGAGCGAGTGTTCGCGGGCCGCTACGGCATCGTGCAGGATTGGCTGTTCGACTACCTGGCAGTCGACAAGACAGCAATCACCGCGCATGACCGCGCGGTCTATCACGCAGCTTACGACCACGCGGAAGCGCTGCGTGCGGCCAACGGCTGGTTCTCCTCCTTTGCAACCGACATTGCCGATGCTGGCGCTTATGCGCCGCTGACTATCCCGGTGCTCGGGCTAGGTGGCATCAGCTACGAGTTTCTCGTCGCTTTCCTTGGCACGGCTGCGCCCGGTGCGACAGTGTTGAAGCTACCCAATACCGGGCACTGGATTCCAGACGAGCGACCGGACGATACCGTGCGACACCTCAACGACTTTCTCGGGTGATCGCGAGGGGTCGTTGATCCGCAGCGACGGTGTCGTGACCGACCAGTGAGAGGGTGCCGGTCAACGCAATGCGCTTCTGTCACAATAGCGTTTTGCCGTTTCGCTGACGTGCCGCTGGCAACGCACCACTACCGACCCTCTCGCACATGCGCATTTTCGGAATCAGCCTTTACGTCATCATCGCGCTGTTCTTTGCGGTGCATGCCATGCGCAACCAGCAGAATATGTACTGGCTGCTGATCCTGTTTCTTTTTCCTGGCCTTGGCAGTTTGGTCTACTTCTTTGTCATTTACTTGCCCTCTCTGCGCCAGTCGCGTGGAGCAATGACAGCAACGAGGGCCATCTCGCAGTTCGTCGATCCCAACCGGGCAGTGCGCGAGGCGCGCATGGATTTCGATCGCGCGCCGACCGTCGCGCATCGCATGCGGCTGGGCGCAGCGCTGCTCGACGCGGGAAATGCCGCCGAAGCCTTGGAGCATTACCAAGCGGCGGCCAGCGGGCCGTTCTCATCCGACCCGGCCTTACTGCAAGGGTTGGCGCGTGCGCAGTTTGCCAGCGGCGATGTTTCGGCGACGCAGGACACGCTGGAGAAGCTGTTCGCCGTCAATCCCGTCGCCCGCCAGCAATCGGAGCCTGCCTTGCTGTATGCACGGGCCTTGGCCGCGATTGGGGCGCCGGGCACACGCGCTGCATTCGAAACGGCGCTCGCCAGCGCAAGCGATGCCGCACCCCGTTGCTTGTTCGCCGATTGGCTGGCGGCGCAGCCCGGCGACGCCGACCGCCAGCGTGCACGCGATCTATACGCCGAGATCGTGCACGATGCCAAGCATTGGCCACGCCATGCGCGCGAGCATAACAGCGAGTGGCTGCAGCGGGCTCAAGCTGCCCTAAGCCGATAATCCCCGTTAACGCAATCGGCACATCGAACTCGGGTAACCGAGCTCGATGTGCCGATGTTGCAACCAATCCTTGGTTTGACTAAGCGGCTAAGCGGCTAAGCGACCAAGCGCTTAGAACCGCGTCCGAATTCCCACCGTCGCCGCAATTTGATTGCTCGTCGAAGACTGCGCCAAGCCATTGATATACGCACCTTCGAACGCGGTGCCGTCAGCGCCATACGCGTGCTGATAGACACCCTCCAGATAGACGTCCGTGCGCTTGCTGAACGAATAGTCCGCCATCAGCGTCACTTGATGCCACTTCGGATCTGCCGAGCCGGTGCTGCTGCTAAACGAGCCTTGAGTAAAGGTATATGCGCCGGCGAGTGAGATCGAAGGGGTCACCGCATAGTGAACGTTGACCTCGTAGTTATCGAAATGCAGGCTGTTGAACGGCTGTGCGATCACGGAGTTCGCGCCAGGCTGCGTATTGTCGAACAGCGTATGCGTCCAGAGCAGGCCGACCACGGCCGGGCCGTAGGTGTAGTTGCCGCCCGCTCCCATGACGCGTTGCCGCGCGGCGGGGAAGCTCACGAAGTCGTTGCTCGTCAGTGCCCCGCTTGAGGTCAAGCCGCCGTTATTGAGTTGCAGGTAAGCGGCTGCCAAGTTGATCGGACCGTTGCTGTAAGTCGCGCCAACGCTATAAGCGCGATTGTTCGAAAACCCGCCGGCGGCATTGCTGAAGCCGTATTGCGCCTCGGCCTGCAACCCGTTGTACGTCGGGCTCACGTACTTGGCCGAGTTGTTGATATAGAAGGAATCGTCGATGTTGTCGTTGTCGAACGGATGCGCGGCCAAGTTGTTGCCGTCGCCGTTGTTCGCTAGCGAAATCGCTCCGAGTTCGTCGACTACGGCGTCGTATTGGCGGCCGAGCGTCAGCGTGCCGAATTTGTCGCTCTGCAGACCGACGTAAGCTTGCCGGCCGAACATCGTGTGCGAATACGTGGTCTGGCCGTTCTGGAGGTTGAAGCCGTTTTCGAGCCGGAAGATTGCGCTCATACCGCCACCGAGGTCTTCGCTGCCTCGCAGCCCCCATACCTCGTTCGACAGCATGCTGCTTTGCTCTTGCCAAGCGCTGCTGCCGCCTTGATTGTTCGTATAGACGATGCCGGCGTCGATCAAGCCATAAAGGGTGACGCTGCTTTGCGCATGAGCGGTCGCGGCAAAGATGGACAACACTGCCGCGCTGATAATTTTATTTTTCACTGACTGTTACTCCAGAATTGCCTTAAACAAAGGTTCTAATTGAATAGGGGCGCCTATCACACCCCCAAAAAAGCTCGACGATTTTATGGGGCGCACCCCTGCAATTCATCCAAAAAGATGGGCCCTTTCCGCAAAATTCGCGTAAAGAAATGGAATCGATTGGAGGCGGGGAGGCCCGTCACTTCGGGCCGTGTTTAACTAGACGACGGCGTTCTCGCAGTCGGCGCGCAGCGCTCGCAGCGTCTCGCGTGCGTCGCGCAGTCGCCCGACCAATTCCGCTGATGCTGGGGCGATCGGCATCCGCGTCTCGGCGCTGATTGGATGGTCGAGGGCGAGCATCGCCTTGATTGCGGCCGGGTTCGGAGCGGAAAACAGCAGCCGCAAAATCGCGCTCATGCGCGAAAACAGCGCGTTGGCATCCGCTTCGCGGTCCGCGTTCATGAGCGAGAGAACGTCGACGAGCAGGTCCGCGCAAACATGAGCGCTCGCCAAGATCCCGCCCGCTCCGCCGGCGCTCAAGCAATCGACGAATGCATCGTCGTTGCCGCACAGCAGGCTGATTGGCTGCCCGCCCAGTTCGCAGAAGTGGCTAGGCACGCACTCCTTGATGGCGACGATGTTGTCGTATGCAAGCAAAGCCTTGACGGTGTCGGGTGCGATGGTGACGCCGGTCCGATGGGGCACGTCGTACAGGACGATCGAGCGCTGAGTCGCCTGCGCCACCTGCTCGAAATGCCATTGCACGCCCGCTTGATCGGGACAAACATAGGACGGGGGAGAGACGAGGTACCCGGTGCAATTCCAGCGTTCGTAGAGCTCGATCTCACGCAGCACTTCGCGCGTGTCCGGGGCGCCGGAGCCAATTAGCACCGGCAGTTGCTCGCCGACGACATCGAAGAGCGCATGCAGAACGGAGATGCGCTCACTTAGCGAGAGCAATGCGGCTTCGCCCGTTGTGCCGAGGGCGACGAAACCGCTGATCTCGGTGCGCAGATATGTGTCAGCGAGGTATTGCAACGCGTCGATGTCGACTTTGCCGTTGCGAAACGGCGTGATGATCGGCAACCAGATGCCTGAATACATGATGTGCGGAGCGGATTAATCCGGTGGTTTCAATACCGGCTCAGCGTAAGCGACGGCGCGTAAAGGTAGTGAAAAAAAGCAGCCATCGCGTGGAAAAATCCGATGGGTGGCCGGTTGACGCTTGCGTAAACCCAACCCTCATTCAATACTGGCAGTTCGACTCGCTAAAGGTGCCACATGGAATATATCGATAGCCTTCGAATCTTCCGTACGGTTGTCGAAGCGAAGAGTTTTACGCGCGCGGCCGACAACCTCGGTCTCACGACCCCCGTGGTGTCGCGCGCAATCGCGGCGCTGGAGAAGCGCCTTGGCAGCCGGCTTTTTCATCGCACCACGCGGCAGATCTCGCTCACCGAAGCGGCGGAGCGCTTTTACGACGGATGCTGCCGCGTGCTCGACGACCTCGAAGTGCTCGAAGCGTCGGCGTCGACGCAGAGTCTGGAGCCGAGCGGCGTGCTGCGGCTCGTCGCGCATACGACGGCGACGGTGAACCGGCTCGTGCCGCTCATCGCGTCGTTCAAGCGCAAGCATCCGAAGGTGGACCTCGACGTCACGCTGACCGAGCGTCCCGTCGATCTGGTCGCGGACGGCTTCGATCTCGGCATCGTGCTGCCCTTCATGCTGACCACCGACACGGCGGTCACGCGGGTGCTCGAGCGGATGCCGATCGTGATCGTTGCCTCGCCGCAATACCTGGAAACCCATGCGGCGCCAACGCATCCGTCGGAATTGTCAGACCATCTGTTCATCACGCCTCCGCCGGCAATGCGCAAACCGATATTGACCTTCAAGGTAGACGGAGAGGACGTGCCGGTTCCGCTCAAGTACGAAATCGCGTCGAACAGCGCGGTGTTCAATCGGCAGATGGTGCTCGAACACTTCGGCCTTGGCATGCTGCCGGCGTCGCTGGTCCAATCCGAACTGAAATCCGGCCGGCTCGTGCGTCTGTTGGAAGGGTTCGAGATCGTCGACGGCGGGGTCGAGATTCGTCTGGCTTATAGCACCCGCACGTTGCTGCCGGCCAAGGTCAGGGCGTTCATCGACCACGCGGCTGCGTTTTTCGACGACATGAAAACCGCGCAGCGGGAGCCGACGGAGCAGCACGCGTAACGAGCCGGACGGCCGGCCCCCGGATGGCCGCCAGCCGGCTCGATTCTTGTCCTTGCAGCGACAAACTGATGCAAACGCGAACATTGATCGGGTTTTTATAGGCGCTTATTCTGTGCAAATGCATACATTAACGTCCGATATCGACGATTGCTTCGCCGTGCGGCAGGCTGCCCGGCACATCTCGAAGCTTTACGAGCGGCACTTGTCCGAGGCCGGCATTACGCCGACGCAATTCAGCATCCTCAGCACGCTGGCGCAGAGTCCGAGCTTGACGATGGTGGAGCTGGCCGACGCCATGGTGATGGACAGGACGACGCTCGTGCGCGCGCTCAGGCCGTTGCTGCGAGACGGGTTCGTCGCCGGGTCGTCCCAAGCGCACAGCAAGGGGCGCCTTCAAGTGACGCTCACGCAGCGCGGCCGCGCCAAGCTGGACGAGGCCATCGCGCACTGGCGCGCGGCGCAGGAAGGCTTCGAGCGCAGCTTCGGGCAACAGCAGGCGGCCAGTTTGAGACGCGAGCTCTTCCGTATCACGCGCGACGTTTCATGTGCATAGTTTCAAAACCGTAGTCCACCTCGCACGCCGATAGGGCGGGGCTTCCTATGGCGTTTCCACACCCGCAATACTCAGCAAAGCTGGCCGCAACCCAGAACTGTCTTAGCGATAGTTGTCGCCGCAACAACAATTCCTTGTAGCAGTCGCATTGAAGTGGTGCGTATGCACACGTACTATGCGTTCACCCATCGCCACATCGACCAGCAGAGCGGTCAGGCGGCGGAGATCTTCCACTTTATTAAGTGCGTACACACATAAACTATGAGCTCGACACCTATCCCAACCTCTCCCGCCGGAGGCATGGCCGCTTCGTCGACGAAGCGCGTTCCCTGGATGCTGATCGCCGTTCTCGGCGTGGTGGCCGTGCTCTGCGGCGCCGGCATCTATTGGTTTGCCGTCGGCCGCTGGATCGAAACGACCGATGATGCCTACGTAGGCGGCAACGTCACGGTCATTGCGCCGAAAGTGACGGGCTTTGTCGATCAAGTGCTGGTGCAGGACAACCAGCGTGTCACGGCGGGCCAGGTGTTGATTCGCCTCGATTCGCGCGACTACGACGCCAAGCTCGCCCAAGCGAGCGCCGAAGTGAACAGCTCGCAGGCCACGGTCGACGAACTCAAGGCCAAGCGCCAGCTGCAGCTCGCGATCATCAATCAGCAAACGGCCGGACTCGCATCGGCGCACGCGGAACTCACGCGCAGCAGCGCCGACGAGGTCCGCTACCGCCAGCTCGTCAAGGACGACGCGGTGTCGAACCAAATCGTCGAGCAAGCCGACGCGTCGTTCGCGAAGGCAAAGGCCGCCGTGGACGGCAGCGATGCGTCTTTGCTCGCGGCGAAGCAGCAATTGAGCGTGCTCGATGCGCAGATCGCCGACGCCGAGGCGCACGTCGCCCAGGCCCAGGCGGAAGAGCGCTTCGCGCAATTGAACGTGGAGTACACGACGATCCGCTCGCCCGTCGATGGCTACGTCGGCAACCGCACGGCGCGCGTCGGGCTGCTCGCGAGCGCCGGTACGTCGATGCTGACCGTCGTGCCGTCGAGCGGCCTATGGGTCGATGCGAACTTCAAGGAAGACCAGCTGAAGAAGATGCACGACGGCGATACGGTCGACGTCTTGCTCGACGCCCATGCGGGCGCGATCCGCGGCACGGTGCAGAGCATCGCGCCGGCCACCGGCGCGACGTTCAGCGTGCTGCCGCCCGAGAACGCCACCGGCAACTTCACGAAGATCGTACAGCGCGTGCCCGTGCGCATCCTGCTCGATACGCCGAAGGGCGCGGATTACCTGCGGCCCGGATTGTCCGCGACGGTCGACGTGCATCTGGTCGGCGCGCGCGCGGGCGAGCAGTGAGCACAGTGAGCACGGACGGTGATTCGATCATGACCTCACGCGTTTCAACCAACCCCGCGGACATGCCCCATTCGGAGAAGGTGTTCGCCTTCGCGCTGATGTGTCTCGGGTTCTTCATGGCGACGCTCGACATCCAGATCGTGGCGTCGTCGCTCAAGGATATCGGCGGCGGGTTGTCGGCGAGCCAGGACGAACTGTCGTGGATTCAGACCGCTTACCTGATCGCCGAAATCATCGTGATTCCGATGTCGGGCTGGCTCACGCGCGTGTTCTCGACGCGCTGGCTCTTCGCCGGCTCCGCGCTCGGCTTCACGATCACGAGCATGCTGTGCGGGCTCGCGTGGGACATGAACACGGAGATCATCTTCCGGGCGCTGCAAGGCGCGCTCGGCGCGGCGATGATCCCGACCGTGTTCACGACGGCCTTCGTGCTGTTTCCGGGCAAGCAGCGCATCGTTGCGTCCACAACCATCGGGGCGCTCGCGTCGCTGGCTCCGGCCATCGGGCCTGTGATCGGCGGCTGGATCACCGATCAATGGTCGTGGCACTGGCTGTTCTATCTGAACCTGGTGCCGGGGCTCGCCGTGACGCTGCTCGTGCCGCGTTACGTGCACATCGACAAGGCCGATTTGAGCCTGCTGAAGAAGGGCGATTACCTCGGCATCCTGCTGATGTCGGGCTTCCTCGGCTGCCTCGAATATGTGCTCGAAGAAGGGCCTCGCAAGAACTGGCTCGGCGATGCGACGATCCTCGTGTGCGTCTGGATCATGGCGATTTGCGGTTTTCTGTTCCTCGTGCACGCGTTCACGGCGCGCGAGCCGATCATCGATTTGCGCGCACTCGCGATCCGCAACTTCGCGATTGGCTCCGCGCTGTCGTTCATCACGGGCATCGGCATCTTTTGCACGGTGTTCCTGACGCCGGTGTTTTTGTCCCGCGTGCGCGGCTTCAATTCGCTGCAAATTGGCCTTGCGCTGCTGTCGGTGGGGTGCGCGCAGTTGGTGGCGTTGGGGGTCTATTCAAGGCTCGCGCAACGTGTCGACTTGCGCTGGCTGAACCTCATTGGTCTCGTGCTGTTCGGTCTCGGCTGCTACCTGTATGTACCGGTGACGAGCGACTGGGGATGGAGAGAGCTACTGCTTCCGCAGATTTTGCGCGGCGTCGGTCAGCAGTTTTGTATTCCGCCGATCGTCACGATGGCGTTGGGATCGTTGCCGCCTTCGCGTCTGCGTTCGGCAAGCGGCCTCTTCAACCTGATGCGCAACCTCGGCGGCGCGATTGGCGTGGCGGTGGCCAACACCATGCTGAACGATCGCCTGAATCTGCACTACCTGCGCTTGAACGAGCACGTGACGCAAGGGCGTCCGGTGGTCGAATCGCTCATCTCTGGAGCCACGACCCAATTGGGCGCCGTGGCGGGAGACGTGCTCACCGCGCCGCAAGCGGGGCTCGCGTATCTCAACAACCTCGCCATGCGAGAAGCGCTGACGCTGACCTTCTCCGATACCTATTTCGCCGTGGCCTCCTGCTTCGTCGTGGCGTTCGCGTGTGCGCTGTTCGCCCGCCGCATGGACGGTGCAGCGCCGCCGCCGGATGCCCATTGAGGCCCATAGAGATGAACCCGATGAAATCGACACTTATTGCCCTTGCGGTGAGCCTGACGCTGGCCGCTTGCGCCGTGCAGCCCGCCACTCACGCGAACCTGCCGGACCAGGTTGCCCATACGGCGCCCACGGCATTCAACGTCGACGTGCCGAAAGATCCGGTCGATGCCGATACGTGGTGGCAGCAGTTCGGCGATCCGGTGATGCACGATCTCGTCACGTCGGTGCTGAATCAGAATCTCGACGTGCAGGCCGCCGTCGAGCGCGTCAAGCAAGCCGAAGCGCAGACTACCGTGCGGCGCGCGGCGCTGCTGCCGGAACTCGATGCGAGCGGGACCGCGAGCACGCAACGAGAGAACGTGCCGCCGCCTGCGGGCTACGTGCGGGAAACCGGTTTCGGTCTCTCCGCGAGCTGGAACCCTGACGTATTCGGCGGCGAACGTCTTGCGCTGCTCGCTTCGCAAGCGCAAGTCAAGGGCACGACGGAAGCGCTGAACCAACTGCGGCTTGCGCTCGCGGCGAACACCGCCGATGCGTATGTCGAACTGCGCTGGGCGCAAGCGGAGTTGCAGATCCTGCAGGACAACGAGCAGATCCGCGAGCGCACGCTGAGGCTCACACGGGAGCGCTTGCAGTATGGCTTGTCGACGAATCTCGATGTCGCGCGGGCAAAGAATCAATTGAGCGATCTGCAGGCGCGCATTCCGGGCGTCCAGTCGACGATTCAGCACCAGTTGAGCCTGATCGCCGTGTATTCGGGCCGCACGCCGGAAAGCGTCAGCGCGCTCGTGTTCGGCAACGGCGACATTCCGGTGCCGAAGACGTCGGCGCCGAACACGCTGCCTTCGGAAGCGCTGCTGCGCCGCCCCGATGTGCGCGAAGCGTATGCGGGCGTCGAGCAGCGCGCGGCAGAAGTCGGCGCGGCGAAAGCGGAGTGGTATCCGAAGTTCTCGCTGAACCTGACCGACAGTCTGGTCGCAGCTTCCTATCTCGGCATGCCTGCGCTGACCAACAACCTGTTCGGCGCCGCGCTCGGCGTGACCAGCCCGATCTTCAACGCCGGTCGCATCAATGCGGACATTGCGAAGAGCCAGAGTCAGATGCGCGAGTCCGAACTGAACCTGCGCCAGGCTATGCTGAACGCTCTGAAAGACATCGAGGACACGCGCAGCGATCTCGTGAGCTCGGCGGGTGAGGTGGACCGCCTCGGTTCCGCGCTCGATGCGTCGAGCCAGGCGCTGCGCTTGTCGAACGAGCTTTACAAGGGCGGCGCGTCGAGCTTCCTCGATGTGCTCGACGCCCAGGAGAGCTATCTGCGCGACGACGATTCGCTGAACCGCGCGAAGCGCGACCGGGCGCTCGCGGCCGTCGCGCTCTATCGCGCGCTCGGCGGCGGCTGGCAGGCCGGTGCGGACGATACGGCGATTGCGCAAAAGAGCGGCGGCCAACGTGAGCCAGCCTCGCAAGCAGTAAGCGCGGCCAAACCAGGTTGATGCGCGCTTGCGGTCACGGCAGGGCGGCGCAAGTCTTATGCCGCCCTGGAGCGCGGCGCAAGCGACGCCACCAGTAACGTCAGACACGCGGCAAGCAGCACGACGTCCTTAATCAGAAACTGCTCGAGCAACGACGAGATGATCGGAAAGCCCGTCGGGCTGAACAGTGTGATGCCCGGCGTGCTGAACACGAACGACGTCGTCAGAAGGAACGTAGCGCTGGCCATCGCCGCGCCAAGCGCGGATGCGGCGGGTACCACCGAGCCGGCGATCAGCGCCGCGGCGGTCAGCAGCTCGATCGTGCCCACCACGCGGGCCTCGCCCCGCACGCCGAAGACGCCCAGCCAGCTCATGAACGGGCTGTGCTGGATCAACGGCGCGATGGCATCGGCCGCATAGGGCGTGAACTTCTGGATTCCGAACCAAATAAAGATGGCTACCATGGACCACCTCAGCAATGCCAGGTGCCCATACGAGCCGTTGCTTCTCTCCGCGACGCGGAATTGCGCTAATTGCGCGAGTTGCGTATTCATGATGTGTCCTCGATCGATTGATCCAGCGATGAAGATGGCCAAGCGGTACGCGGCACATCCGGCTCGTGGGTTCGGCATGTGTGCCGAGTGTCGGTAATCAACGGCGCAGGCGCCGAATCAAACACGCCTGCGCCATGACGCCTTACTTGACCGGCGGGAAATCCACGTCGGTGTCGTTGATGCGGTTGAAGGTGTTGGTGAAGATGATCAGCGAGTACGCCAGCGTGATCTCCACCAGTTGCGCGTCCGTGTAGCCGGCCGCCTTGATCGCTTCGAACGCGCCGGCGCTGAGTGTGCCGCTCGTGCGCTGGAGGGTCTGCACGAAACGCACGAGCGCATCGCGCTTCGCGTCGCCGGTCGGCTCGCCCGCGATGATTTGCTTGAGCGTTTCCGCCTTCAGGCCTGCCATCTTGCCCAGCATGAAATGCGCGGCACGGCAGTAGTCACAGCCGGTCAATTCACTGACGAGCAGCTTGATCGTCTCTTGATCCTGCTTGCTCAACGTGCCGGCGGCGAGCACGCCCTCGGCATTCAAATAGGTCGAGAGGGTGGCGGGCGCGAGAGCGCCCAATGCGGCGAACAGATTCGGAACGCTGCCGCCGGTGGCCTTCTTGACCTGTGCGTAGACTTCAGCGGTGGCGCCGGTGGCGGATGCGACAGCGGGTACGGTGATGCGGCTCATGGTTGACTCCTTCGTCAGCGGGTTAGGAGTCTCCACTTTAGATGGGTTGGTTGAGCCGGATAAGTCCTAAATTGCTCAACTGAATGCTCAATCGGCTCACTTCGGTTTTTTGGGTCGTGTGGCCTTCATAATGTCGAAGCACTACAACGGTTAAACCTCGGGTATGAACATCGGACCTTTTGCGTTACCCATTGGCCCGGCGATCTTCTTTGTGAGCGTCGCGGTCGCCATCGTCGCCGGTTGGCTCGTCGACAAGCAAAGCAAGCACGTCGAGCCCGCGATATTCACGTGCGTGGCAATCGGCTTGATCGTCGCGCGCATCTCGTTTGTCTTGCATTACCTGCCTGGCTACGAAGGCAGTCTCCTCAAGATGCTCGACGCCAGGGACCTCGGCTTCGATGCCTTGCCCGGTGTGGCGGCAAGCATCATTACCGTGCTGATCATCGTCGCGCGCCGCAAGGAAGTTCGGCGGCCGTTGCTGATCGCCGCCGTGGCCGGCTTGTTCGTCTGGACCACGGCAAACGCGGCGACCGACCGGCTGCGCTCGCCCGACATGGCGCCGACGGTGATGCTCGCCAACGCTCAAGGCAGCGCACAGGCCCTGCCGCCGCACGACGGCAAGCCTTTCATCGTCAATCTCTGGGCGTCGTGGTGCGGCCCATGTCGCGACGAAATGCCGGTGCTGGCCAACGCGCAGGCAAGGTATGCGGGGTTGGATCTGGTCTTTGTGAATCAGGGCGAGTCGCCCAAAACGGCCCATGACTTCCTCGCGGGCCTGAATCTGCAGATCGGCAATTCACTGTTCGATCCCGATCTGAGTTTCGCCAAGGCGACCGATACCACGGCGTATCCGACCACGCTCTTTTACGATGCGTCGGGGCGTTTGCTGGAGCGGCACCTCGGTCGGCTATCGCAAGCGACTTTCGAGGCGGCGATTGAGCGCTTGTATCCTGCGTCTGCGCTACGTGCTGGAGACGGTGTCGCCTTGAAGGCGGCGCAATAAGCGAGGCGTCTTTAGCGGCCGCTCGTTGCGCTGACGCGGCGGCCTGCATAAGTCCGTGGTCGTGCCGCTCGCTAGATCTCCTGAGCGGCGCGGCGCCATTCGCCGGGCGTCATGCCCATGCGCTGCGTGAACGCACGCCGGAAGGCGGCCAGCGACTGGTAGCCGACCACCTCGGCCACTGCTTCTGTCGACGTGGCCGGCTTCTTCAATTCGTTGGCCGCAAGCGTCATGCGGATATCCGTCAGCAAGTCGTTGACAGAGCATCCCACCTTGTCGCGAAAGTGGCGAACCAAAGTCGCGCGGGACATATTGCATCGCTGAGCCAGCTCGGGGAGGGTCCATGCGCGCGCGGGTTCGTTGAACATCGCACTCAGGGCAGGGGCGAGGCGCGGGTGGCCGGCTAGCGCGAGCAAGCCGATATCCGTCGCCCCCGATTCGCTGGCCATCCTCAAAGTGAGCGCGAAAAGCGCTGCCGACAGCGCGTTCAGCATCGCATGTCCGCCCAGCGTGTACGAGGCCGATTCGGTCCGCATCAATTCGACGAGGCTTGCCAGCTGGCGCGACGTGGCGTTCTGCTGCGACGCGTCCTCGCCGTGCGCGGAGGATCGCACGACGAGTAGCGCGGGCAGGTAGTTACGCATTAGCCGGTCATGCGGCGGCGTGAGGACGAAGCGGCCGCAGAGCATGTCCAGACGCTCGCCTTTGCCGCGATTTTCGCTGACGTCCACATTGAAGATTTCGCGTTTTCGCGCGGGTGATGGGCGCACGCCGCTGCCGTCGTGAAGCGCGTGCTGCGAGCCGTGCGTCAGCAGCACGATGTCGCCTGCCTGGAGGTGTTGGGTGGCGCCGTCGGGGCTTTCCAGCACCGCCGACCCGCCGACGATGACGTGATAGGGCATCTCGCCGGGTGCGGAGCGCTCATAGGTGACGCGCCACGGCGCGCCGAAGGCGCAGCGGATTTCGAGTTGACCGCTGACGGGCATCATGACGAGCAGGCGGCTAAGCCAATCGAGCGAAGACAAGGTCGATCCTTGAGGTGATCCGAATGCGCATTTTATGGGCTGCCGCGGTGCGGCTGCTATGGTCGAATTGTTCCGAACTGCTTCTTACGGCCGCCGCGCGATTTGCCTACTCTAACGATCAGGTCAATACCCACTTAATCGCAGAGAAGGTGAATCATGAACATTCTGACAATGATCCGGACCGTGCTTTGGAGCTTCTTCGGCATCCGCAGGAGCGCGTCGCATCAAGCGGACATGGCGACGATCAACCTGCCCATGCTGCCGTTCGTCGCCGTCGTGCTGGCCGCTTGCTTCGGCGGCGTCCTCTATGCTTTGGCACGGCTCGCGGTCGTCGTCGGTCACTGACCGGCGTGCAAGAGTCTGCCGAGCGTCTTCATCGACGCCTCGATCTGCGGCGTCCAGGGATGGCCGAAGTTGAGGCGAATGCAGCGGCGGTACGCGCGGCTCGCTGAAAAGATCGGCCCCGGGGCGATGCTGAAGCCGTGTTCGGTGGCCTGCCGGTGCAACTGCATCGCATCGATTTCATCGGGCAGTTCGAGCCACAGAAAGTAGCCGCCCTCAGGCACCGCATAGCGCACGTCGCGCGGCAGCCAGCGGGCGATCGCGTCCTCCATCGCGGTCTGCTGCCGTTGCAGCTCGCCGCGCAGCTTGCGCAGATGCTTGTCGTAGCCGCCGTGCTGCAGGTAGTCGGCGATGCCGGCTTGCGCGGGGATGCTGGCCGACAGCGTCGTCATCAGCTTGAGTTGCTGCACCTTGTCGGCGTAACGCCCCGCCGAGACCCAGCCGACCCGATAACCGGGCGCCAAGGTCTTCGAGTAGGAACTGCAGTGCATGACGAGGCCCGCCGTATCGAACGCCTTCGCGGGCAACGGGTAGTCGGGCTGAAAGTGCAGTTCGCCGTACACGTCGTCTTCGATGAGCGGCACATCATGGCGCGTGATCAATTCGACGAGCGCCTTCTTCTTTTCCGGTGAGAGCGTCGTGCCGGTCGGGTTCTGAAAGTTCGTCATGAACCAGCAGGCGCGAATCGGGTATTGCGCGAGCGCCTGCTCCAGCGCGGTCAGATCGAGCCCGGCTTCAGGGTCGACGGGAATTTCCACCGCGCGCAAATCGAGGCGCTCGATCGCCTGCAACGCGGCATAGAAGCCGGGCGACTCGATCGCGACCGCATCGCCGGGGCGCGTCACCGCGGCCAGACAAAGATTCAGCGCTTCGAGCGCGCCGTTCGTGATCACGATTTCGTCGATCGGCTGCGGCGCGCCCATCACCATGTAGCGAAACGCGATCTGGCGGCGCAGCGGCTCGTTGCCGGGCGGCAAGTCGACGACCGTGCTCCACGGGTTGACGAAGCGGGTCGCGCTGGCGAGCGATTTCGCGAGCCTTGGCAGCGGAAATAGCTTCGGCGAAGGAAACGCCGAGCCTAGCGGCACGATGTCGGGGTGGCGCGCGGCGTCGAGCACCGAGAACACCAGCGTATTGATGTCGACTTTCGCGGATTGCGCGAGTGTGGTCGCGTTTGTAGCAGCGGCTTTGGCGAGGGCGGCTTCTCCGAGCGAGGCTCCCTGGGTGACGTAATAGCCCGAACGCTCGCGTGCGCGAATCAAGCCCCATTCTTCGAGCAGCGAGTAGGCGTGCAACACGGTCGATTGATTGACGCCATGCTGGGCGATGACTTGCCGCAACGATGGCATGCGCGAGCCGGCGGCGGCCTGACCGGCGCGAATCTCGGCAGCCATCGTGTTGGCGAGCGTTTCGTAGCGTTTCATGCGGAGCCGCGGTGGGGATCGAGGGCTCAAGCGTAACGCCCCACCGTGCTCCTGTACATGAAGCGCGCTTGGCCTTACTGCACCTTGCTCGCTGCCGCGATGATCGCGTCGGCCACCGCGCGCGGCTGGCTCAGCATCGCGACGTGGCTCGCGTCGATGCTCGTCGTGGTTGCGCCGATTGCGCCCGCCATGGCCGCTTCGGCGTGCGGATCGATCATGCGGTCCTGTTTCGCGACGATGAACCACGACGGCTTCGTGTGCCACGCCGCCTGAGTCACCTTGTCGTCCGTGCAGCCCGCGAACCAGGGGCCTTGCGTCGCGGCGACGACGCGCGCTTCCGCAACCGGAAGATCCTGCGCGAAATCATGGACGACCGCGTTGGTCGACAGCGTCAGATAGCCCGCCGAGTCCTTGCGCAGCTCGCCCGCCCAAGCCGGCGCGGGTTGGCCCTTGAGCATGTCGTTGATCGACTGGCCGTTGTCCGGAGCGAACGCGGCCACGTAGACGAGCGCCTTGACCTTGTCGTCGTTGCCGGCTTGCGTGATGACGACGCCGCCCCACGAGTGGCCGACGAGCACGACCGGCCCTTGCTGCTGATCGATCACGCGCTTCGTGGCGGCCGCGTCGTCGGCGAGCGAGCTGAGCGGATTCTGCACCGACACCACGTGCAGGCCGCGTGCTTCGAGCAGCGGGATCACCTTGTCCCAGCTCGAGCCGTCGGCGAACGCGCCATGCACGAGGACGACGTTCTTGCCTTTGAGATCCTGCGGCGGCGCGGCATGCGCGGCCGAGACGGAAAACACGCTGCCGGCCAGCAAGGCCGATGCGAGGCACTTCTTCAACAGACGATTCATGGTGGGCTCCTGGCCGCGGGTTAAGTTGGACGTAAGCTTCGCAGGCGGCAGGAGCGGGCGGTATCGGTCGAATGTCCGACCCCGCCCTGAATGGGGCAGGAGCGGCTGCGCTATAGTGGCCGGCATTCGGCACACCGTATCCGGTATACAAAATTCATCGGCAGACCCGTGAGTACAGACGACAACGCACAGGACCTCGCTTTCGCGATTCGCGTCTTCGACGCGGTCAAGGCGCTCGCTTTCATCGGCGACCTCAGCATGGGGCAGCCGACCGATCACTCGGTGCGCACGGCATGGCTTGCGGCGCAATTGGCGCGTGCCTCGGGAGGCGGCGACGCGGGCGCGGCCACGGCGATCGAGGCGTCGCTCTTGCGGTGGTCGGGCTGCACGGCGAACGCGGCCGGATTCGCCGACACGCTCGGCGACGACGTCGCCGGCCGCGAGGCGATGCTCGCGCAGCGAGCGGATTGGGCCAAGCCGCTCGATGTGCACGGCGGCATCGTGAGGGCGCTTACGCCGCTCGCGCAGATTCACTGCGAGGTATCCGGCGAAGTCGCGCGCATGCTGAGGCTCGCGCCGGAATCGGAAGGCGTGCTGCGGCACGTTTTCGAGGCCTGGGACGGCACCGGCATACCGGACGGCCTGGCCGGCGCGGCGGTGCCGCAGACGGTCTTTGTCGTGTCGCTCGCGGGCGATTTGGAAATCTTCAGCCGCGTCTATGGGTTCGAGCGCGCGCTCGCGCTGATCAGCGGCCGCGCAGGCGCACGCTATCCGGCGGACTTGGTCGCGCTAGTTGCCGCTCACGCGGCGCATTGGCTCGATACGCTCGCGAGCGCGGAATCGGCCGAACTCGACGAAGCGCTCCTGACGCCGCACATGCGCGAGACCACCTCGGCCGAGCTGATCGCCGACGTGATCGATCTCAAGCTGCCATGGATGACGGGCTATTCGCGCGCGGTCGCATCGGCCGCGGCGGCTTGCAGCGCGCGGCTTGGCGGAGAACCGAACGCGCAGGCGTGTCTGTACTCCGCGGGGTTGATTCACGGCATCGGGCGCGCAGCGGTGCCCAACACGATCTGGAACACGACAGGGCGCTTGAGCGCATCAGCGTGGGAAACGATCCGGCTCGTGCCGTACTGGACGTCGCGCGCAGGCAAGCAAACGGGCGCGCTTGCGCAAGCGGCCGAGCTCGCGTCATACGCCTACGAACGGCTCGACGGTTCCGGGTATTTTCGCGGTGCGAGCGGGCTGGCGCTGTCGTTGGATGCGCGCGTGCTGAGCGCCGCGACCACATGGGTCGCGTTGCGCTCGGCGCGGCCATGGCGCGCCGCGTTGCCCGCAGAGGAGGCTGCGCAACTGCTGCGCACCGAGGCCGGGCAGGGGCGCTTCCATGCACAAGCCGTCGAGGCGCTGATCGACGCGCAAGCCGTGCCGCAACGAAGCCCGCGTGCGCGTCTGCAGGCGATACGCCTTTCCGCGCGCGAGATTGACGTGCTGCGTTCGATCAGCCGCGGCGCGAGCAACAAGGAAGCGGCGCGCGAACTCGAGCTGAGTCCGAGCACGGTGCGCACGCATGTCGAAAGCGTGTTTCGCAAGCTCGAATGCTCGACGCGCGCGGCGGCGACGTTGAAGGCGTCGGCGATGGGGTTGCTGTAGGGCTCGCTTAAGCCTCCTGCGCCACCACGCGCCGCGCAGGCGAGACGGCCGACACCGCGAACGCGATCACGATGTTCACCACCAGCGCGATCAACCCGATATAAAGCGGGAACACCGCCCCGCCGACATGCAGCGCGAACACGGGCTTCAAGCCTTGCGAAATCGCGAGCCCCGTGCCGAGCACGATGCCCACGAGCCAGCCGGCAAGCAGCCCCGACGTCGAGAGCTTGCGCGTATAGAGCGAGAACACGATCGCCGGAAAGATCTGCAGAATCCACACGCCGCCGAGCAGCTGCAAATCGATCGCATATTGCGTCGGCAAGAACACGATGAAGAGTAGCGCGCCGAACTTCACGACGAGCGAAACGAGCTTCGCGGTCGAGGCTTCTCCTGCCGGCGAGATGTTCGGATTGACGAGCGGACGCCAGAGATTGCGCGTGAAGAGATTGGCCGCGCCGATCGACATGATCGCCGCCGGCACCAGCGCGCTGATCGCGATCGCCGCCGCGGCGAAGCCGATGAACCACGACGGGAACAGCGTGGCGAAGAGGGCGGGGACGACGTCCGATGCCGAATGCACCTTGACGCCCGCCGCGATCGCCATATAGCCGAGCAGGGCGATGAGGCCGAGCAGCAGCGTATAGGCGGGCAGCACGATCGCATTCTTCTGTATCGTCTTCGCGGACGACGACGACAGAATCGCCGTCATCGTATGCGGGTACATGAACGCGGCCAGCGCCGAGCCGAGCGCGAGCGACGCATACGCGAGGAACTGCGTCGGCTGCAGCACGATGCCGGTCGCGCCGCCTTTCGCGGCGAAGAATTTATCCGCCGAGTCGAACACTTGCGCGTAGCCGCCGAGCTTCGTCGGAATCAGCCAGATCGCGGCGATCACCACGATGTAGATCATGATGTCCTTGACGAACGCGATCATCGCCGGCGCGCGCAGGCCGCTCGCATACGTATAGAGCGCGAGAATGATGAAGGCGACGACGAGCGGAATCTCGCCGGATACTCCCAGCCCTTTGATGACGACCTGCATCCCCACCAGCTGCAGCGCGATATAAGGCATCGTCGCGACGATGCCGGTCAGCGCGATCGCAGCGGGCAGCAGCTTGCCGCCATATTCGCCGTGCACGTAGTCGGCCGCGGTGATGTGGTTCTTCGCATGCGCGATGCGCCAGAGCTTGGGCATCACGGCGAACACGAACGGGTAGACGATGATCGTGTAGGGCAGCGCGAAGAACCCATACGCGCCGACCGAATACACGAGCGCTGGCACCGCAATCACGGTATAGGCGGTATAGAAATCTCCGCCGACGAGAAACCACGAGATGATCGTGCCGAACTGGCGTCCGCCGAGCCCCCACTCATGCAGCTGCGTGAGGTCGCCGCGTTTCCAGCGCGCGGCGATGAAGCCTAGTACCGTGACCAGCGCGAAAAAGCCGATGAATACGGCCATTGCGACGCCGTCGATCGATTGTCCGTTGCTCATTTGCTGATCCCCCTATAGACGACGTAGAGGAGCAGCGATGTGATCGGCACCCACAGCAGCTGATACCAGTAGAAGAACGGAAAGCCGAGAAGCGCGGGCATGCGGTGGTTGTAGAACGGCAGCCAGAGCAGCGCGACGTAGGGAATGAGGAGCAGTACCCAGAGCCAGGGCCGATGGGTTTGGTCTGATGTATTCATGATTTTGTATACCGTGGACGAGATACAACCTCCCGCCAGGGATAGCACCGATCGCGTCTCGCCCTCCGCAATCGGCATGTCTCAAGGTCATCTTAGGCGGTACGTGCGCCATCGAATGTCTTCCAGTTCGATGGCGCACGGATTATCAAACAATTTCGAGATGCCTGCAGGGGGTGGCGCCGCGCGCTTACGCGCAGGTTTCAACGGCGGGCGCGATCGCCTGAAATTCAGACCTGAGGCAGGCTCAGCAACTCGCGCGCCTGCGCGGCCGTCGCTACCGGGCGCCCATATTCGCCGCACAGCGACACGACGCGTTCCACCAGTTGCGCGTTACTCGCCGCGAGCGTGTCCTTGTCCCAGCGCACGTTGTCTTCGAGGCCGGTGCGGGCATGGCCGCCCATTTCCAGCGTCCAGTGGTTTACCTCCAGCTGATGCCGGCCAATGCCGGCAGCGGTCCACGTCGCGTCCGGCAGCAATGCCGCGAGCTGCTTGACTTCGAACTCGAGAATTTCGCGGCGCGCAGGCAGTGCGTTTTTCACGCCGAGCACGAACTGCACGTGCACCGGCCGCTTCAGCAGCCCCTGCTGTACGAGATCGACCGTGCTATACAGCATCGCCAAATCGAAAATCTCGATCTCCGGCTTCACGTCGTGCTGAAGCATCATCGATGCAAGCGAGCGGACAAAGTCGGGCGGGTTCTCATAAACGGTCGTCGGAAAGTTGACCGAACCCGTCGCGAGCGACGCCATGTCCGGACGCAGGTCGAGCATCGAGCCGCGTTGCTCGAACGAACGGCCGCGACCGCCCGTCGAGAATTGGATGATCATGCCCGGGCAGTGCTTGCGAATCCCTTCCTGAAGCTGCGCGAAGCGCGCGTGATCGGAGCTCGAATTCTCATTCTCGTCGCGCACGTGCAGGTGGACCAGCGTGGCGCCAGCGTCGAACGCTTCATGCGTGCTTTCGATCTGTTCGGCGACCGAGATGGGTACTGCCGGGTTGTCCTTTTTGCGGGGCACCGAACCGGTGATGGCGACGGTAATAATGCAGGGGGCGTTCATTTCGATGACCTCATATGGGGCGGCTCAGGTTTTATACACGGCGCACCTTCGCAGCGTCCAATACTGTCGGCGTCCGATTCAATACCTTCATGGTATTGAGTCACGGTATCTCCTGATCTCATCATTGCGTGTTGTGCCGTGTTTGCCGATTGGCTTCATGGCTTGTTTCTTCATGTTCGCTCCATCTTTCGTCCATGGAAAGACGGAGCCGGCGGCCGCAACATGCGGGAACGCGATCCGGATCGCGCAGCGGCGCAACCCCCCGGCTGCACGGCCCGGCATCGCCTGCGTTGGCCAGCCAGCCGCCGGCCTGTTCCGTTCACTGTGTGGAGGTGATTGTCATGAACACGTTTCGCTTTGCAGCCGTATGCACCATCGCGCTTCTGGGAACGAGCGCCTGGGCCGAAGACCAGACGGCGTCGCAGTCCGCCGAGCCGCCTGCACAGGACGTGGGCGGCGTGATTCCGCCGAGTGTCCAGGCGGGCGCGCCGCGTTCGATGTCGCGTGCGCAGGTCTATCAGGATCTGATCCAATCGCAGCGCTCGGGACAGCAACAGTCCCTCGACAATGACCTCTATCGCGGCCATTGATCGACGTGTGGTTCAGTCGCGCACGCGCTTTTCGAGACTCCTGAATTTTCCGGTCATCGGGCTTCGCGAGCCGCGCTCAAATCTCCGCGAAGAGAAGTGGCGAAAGGTAGCCAGTGCGGCGCCGCGCGAGCAGATCGTCCAGATCCCGGCGCAGGACCGCATCGTAGCCACCCGTTTCCCAGCGGATGAGAGTCGTGGTGGCTCGAGCCGGCTCGTCGCAACGAATAAGCGCCTCGCACGTGGCGTCCACAGCATTGCGTCGGGTGTGCTGCGGACCAGCATAGCGACCGACAATTACGCAGGTGGCCTGTTCGCATTGTCATGAGGCATTCGTGTGCGGATTGCCGCGCATGGCAACGCTCGACGAGACGTGAACCGAACCAGTCCGCTGTTGACATTCGTCCGAAAAATCACTCGATTTCGAGTGTATGTAACCGGTGGCTGAGACTGGGCAAGGATGGAATAGAAGGCGTACCTATGTGTTTGCACTCGGGCGACCACGTCTTCAGGAACTACGATGCTTCAACTTTTTGCCGGCAGCTGCTCCGGAAATTCCCGTATCTTCGCCCGGCTTGGATGCGCGTTGGCGGCGGCGGCCATCGCAATTGCCGTGAACACGGCCTTGCTTTCATGGGCAGACCATTTTCAGCTAGCAACGGGCAATGGCAGCCTTCTTTCGCTGCTTCTTCAAGTAGCACGCGGACACGTCACCGTACGCCCGATTTTCCGGACGCATAGCTTCCAACAGGCTTTTCATGTTGCCGTCGGAATCGCAATGGGCATCGTGTATGCCTTCCTGTTTGTGTTTCTGCCCGGTGGCGCGTGGAGAAGAGGTGCGACATACGGGGCGCTCGTCTGGCTGGCGAATGCCTGTATCGTCCTGCCGATGATCCATCAGGGCTTTGCGGGATATCGGGTTTTAAGCGTGGGTGGCATGTTGTATTTCGCCTGTGCTCACATGGTGTTCTTCCTGCTTTGCGCAGTTCTCTTTGAATGGTTCTACCGCGAGCCTTCGACACGCGATAGTCCACCCCATTTGGCTTTAAACAAAATCTAGTCCTTGGAATATCTGTCTGGGTGTTGATGTTCACCTCGATGAATGTGTCTGCGACTCACAGATAGTATGGAGTACAAACAAACGTGTGAATATTGGCTTGCTCATAGCCTCCGAAGGCTGTACGAACAAACACCTGCCATCGATGAACTCGCATTGGTATCGATTGAAATCTCGGCGCGAAAGTGAAATCCAACGCGCATGATGCGAGCCCTTTGTAACAGCAGTAGACAGGAAGAAGGCGCTTCCGGTCGGGCTATCGAAAGTCACGTGCCCGGATGACATTGTTGCAACTATATGGACGGCTCTCATGATGAAAACTTTGCTTGGCGTTGTTGCTTTTGCTGTTCCCTTCGTGTCGTACGCGAAGGCACCCAACGTTTCGAATGGCGTGATGGTCGACGAAAATGGCATGACGCTCTACACGTTCGACAAGGACACAGAGCCAGGAAAGAGCGCTTGCACGGGGGAGTGCACGGCCATTTGGCCGGCCGCGATTGCCGACGAGCATGACAAGGCGAGCGATGGCTGGAGTTTCGTGACCACGGTCGATGGCCGGAAACAATGGGCCTATCAGGGGCATCCACTGTACCGTTTTGCCAAAGACGACCGGCCCGGCGAGACGACCGGAGACGGCATCAAGGGGGTGTGGCATACCGCGAAGCCTTGAAAGGTCAGGTTGACCGGACGAGACCAGGCAGGTGCACCGCCAAGCAATTCTGACCCACTTGATTTATGCCGAACGTTAACGCGTAGTTCCATTGCGCAGTCATGTGCGTCGGAGCGGCATCGCAAGCGCAAGCAATCGAAGTCGCTCACGCGACCGCATGAACTCCGCTCGATCGGAGTTAAGTCCGGTCGCGCTCGGCGACCGAACTAAACCTTAGCTGGAGATGTGAATATGTCACACGATGTCGATTACCGCCGTCGCGGGTTCCTGGGCACTGCGGCCATGACTCTTGCCGCTGCACAGTTCGGGATGGTTGGCTCCGCAAGGGCGGAATCGGGCAATGCAGAACGGGCTCATTTGCCCGCCATCAAGCCGGGGGCGAACACATCATTCGGCCCACTCAAGCAGATCGATGCGGGCCTGCTGAACGTCGGATACGCCGAAGCGGGCCCGGCCGACGGTCCTGTGGTGATTCTATTGCATGGCTGGCCCTACGACATTCACAGCTATGTCGATGTCGCGCCCGTACTAGCGTCGGCGGGGTACCGGGTGATCATTCCGTACATGCGTGGCCATGGCACGACGCGCTTTCTTTCAAGTGAAACCATTCGGAATGGCCAGCAAGCGGCAGCCGCTGTGGATGTGGTCGCTCTGATGGATGCTCTGAAGATCCAGAGGGCGACCATTGGCGGCTATGACCTGGGTGGACGATCGGCCTGCATCATCGCGGCCCTCTGGCCGGAGCGCTGCAAAGCCCTCGTCGCCGTGAGTGGCTATCTGATCAACAACCGTGAATTCAACAAGAAGCCGCTGCCGCCAAGAGCTGAGTACGCGTGGTGGTACCAGTATTACTTCGCCACAGAGCACGGTGCAGCCGGCTACGAGAAGTATCGGCACGATTTTGCGAAGCTCATTTGGGAGATCGCGTCGCCGAAGTGGGCATTCGACGACGACACGTTCGATCGCACTGCGGCGGCCTTCGACAATCCGGACCATGTCAGCATCGTGATCCACAACTACCGCTGGAGGCAGAGTCTGGCCACAGGCGAGCCGAGATACGACGATCTGGAAAAGCGTCTTGCGGAAGGCCCGGTCATCACTGTACCCACGATCACTCTTGAAGGTGACGCCAACGGTGCACCGCACCCGGACAGCACAGCTTATGCCAAGAAGTTCTCAGGCAAATACACACACCGAATCATCAAGGGCGGTATCGGGCACAACCTTCCTCAGGAAGCGCCACAGGCTTTCGCCGAGGCGGTCGTTGAAGTTGAGTCTTACTGAGCAATGACGCATTCCTCACATCAAGTTCGTAGGAAAACAAACATGTTTGCAGTAGACCTTCCGACCGCGCCTCGCCGTACCAGCGCCAGCCGGGCATTGACGACGGCGATCGGTTTTATCCTTCTCGTGTTCGCAGCCTGTTTGCGGCCCGTGTACGCTTCCAACGCAGTATCGAGTGCTCCGGCGGTGAGTACGCACAGCGACGAGAGCATCCGCCCGTTTCGCGTTCACGTTCCGCAGGCGCAACTCGACGACCTGCGTCGCCGCATCGCGGACACGCGGTGGCCCGACAAGGAGACCGTCACGGACGATTCGCAGGGCATTCAACTGGCGAAAGTGCAGGAGCTCGTGCGCTATTGGGGTGCTGACTATGACTGGCGCAAGGCCGAGGCACAGCTCAATGCGCTGCCCGAGTTCGTGACCACCATCGACGGGGTCGACATCCAGTTCATTCACGTCCGCTCGCGTTATCCCAATGCGTTGCCGATCATCCTGACGCATGGCTGGCCCGGTTCGATGTTTGAGTTCATCAAGGCGATCGGCCCGTTGACCGATCCCGTGGCTTATGGGGGGCGTCCGGAAGACGCGTTCGACGTCGTGATTCCGTCGATCCCCGGCTATGGCTTTTCGGGCAAACCGAAAGACCTGGGCTGGGGACCCGACCGCACCGCGCGGGCGTGGGACGTGCTAATGAAGCGCCTCGGATACACGCACTACGTCTCGCAGGGCGGCGACCATGGCTCTGTCATCTCCGATGCGCTGGCCCGCCAGGCGCCTCCCGGCCTGCTCGCGATTCACCTCAATATGCCGGCCACCGTTCCGGGCGACCTCATGGCGGGCATCAATAGTGGCGCCCCGGCTCCCTCTGGATTGACCGATTCCGAGCGGGACGCCTATCAGTCGCTGAGCACGTTCTTCGGCAGAAACGCGGCGTACGGGGCCCTCATGGTCACGCGTCCGCAGACGATCGGGTACTCCCTCTCGGATTCGCCTGCGGGCCTCGCAGCCTGGATGTATGAGAAGTTTGCGCAATGGAGCGACAGTGGCGGAGTGCCCGAGCGCGTCCTGAGCAAGGATGAGATGCTCAATGACATCACGCTGTATTGGCTGACCAACACAGGGGCGTCGTCGTCACGGTTCTACTGGGAAAACAACAACAACAATTTCAGCGCCGTCACGCAGAAGACGCGAGACATCAAGGTCCCCGTGGCGATCAGCGTGTTTCCGCATGAGATCTATCGCGCGCCTAAGAGCTGGAGCGAGCAGGCATATCCCTCGCTGTACTACTACCACCAGGTTTCCAAAGGCGGTCACTTCGCGGCTTGGGAACAGCCACAACTCTTTGCGGAAGAGTTGCGCGCGGCGTTCAAGCCGGTGCGTCAAGCGAACGCGAAAGCAGGGTAGCAAAAGCAGGTCATCGAACCTTCCGCTTTGAACGGAAGCTGTCATAACGCGCGGCGGCGCGAGCCGCCGCGTTACTTGCACCGCGCTCAGATAGACGTCGAATTTCGTCAGACCCGCCACATTGACGGCGACTCAGATGGCGATCGGCCAATCAGTTTGAGGCCCGCTCCGATGCCGGAACGCGCGCCTGAGAGGCATGGCCGACACTGCCCTCCTGTAGCCAGTAGCCAAGGCCCATGAAGATCGCTCCGCCCGCGAGATTGCCCGCGGTCACGAAGAATTCGTTGTGGATAGCCCCCGCGAGCGTGATCGAGGCGGGGTGATCCGCCATCAAGGCAAGCGCAAACGCAAACATGTTGGCGACGCTGTGCTCGAAGCCGCTGGCGACGAATGCGAAGATCGGCCAGAAGATCAGTCCGAGCTTCGCGGCGTCGTTCGTCGTACGGGCGGCCATCCAGATCGCGAGGCAGACCAGCCAGTTGCAAAGGAGGCCCTTCGCGAACAGTGGGAGATCGGGGGCAGACATCTTGGCCTCCACGGCCTTGAAGAACGCGTCTGAGCCGTCAGTCAATAGCACCCCGCCACCTGCAGCGTGCAGTATGGCCGCCAGAACGATGGCGCCTAGAAGATTGCCAATCCAGCAGGTCACCCACACGACCAGCATGCCCCCGATTCCCGTCTCGCCTTTCAAGACGGCAAATGGCATGTACATGGCCGTTCCCGTGAATAGATCGGACCCGGCAAACACTACGATGGTGAGTGCACAGGCAAATACGGCGCCCATCACGAGATGCACGTACGCTGGGTCAACGTGCGCGCCAACCGAAAACATGAGAATGTCGCCGAAGCCGATATAGGCTCCCGCCATGGCGGCACCAATCAGAAACGCCAGTGGCGTTCGTTGGACAGCCGAGGCTTTGTGAGCACCCACCTTGGCGAACTTGTCGATACTTTCTGCGTACATCGCTGCTCCACGTAGAGATGGACCTCCACCGCGCGGGAGGTGTTGGGGCAAACTGAGCCTGGTTGAATTCTTCGCCTCGGCGGCTGTCCCCGCGATGACTCCCGCATTACAAGCGCGTTATCTTTCGCCACACGGCGTCTGCCCCCGGAGGCGGGCGCACCATGAAAGTCAAACCCAGGTTAGGTGTCTAAACGGAGGCAACCGATGACACGAGTTCGCGTTAACGGCTTCACCATCTCGCTCGACGGATACGGAGCAGGCCCGAATCAAGACCTCAACAATCCGCTCGGCGTGGGCGGGACGGAACTGCACCAGTGGCTAGTCCCAACACGCACGTTCCAGCGGGCGTTGTTCGGCAAGGACGGCGGTACGACCGGGGTTGACGATGATTTCGCCGCCCGTGGCTTTCAGAATGTCGGGGCCTGGATTCTTGGGCGGAACATGTTCGGCCCCATTCGCGGGGACTGGCCGGACACAAGCTGGGTAGGCTGGTGGGGAGACAATCCGCCGTACCACGTGCCAGTCTTCGTCTTGACCCATCACGCTCGTCCCCCCATCGAGATGCAAGGCGGCACGACGTTCCACTTCGTAACAGGAGGCATTCACGAGGCGCTGGACCGTGCGCGCGAGGCCGCTGCCGGAATGGACGTGCGAATCGGCGGCGGGCCGGACACCATCCGGCAATATCTTCGTGAGGGCCTCATCGACGAGCTGCACTTTGCTATCTCGCCAGTCCTGCTCGGCCGCGGAGAATCGCTGCTCAATGGGGTTGACTTGCGGGCTCTGGGATACGAATGCGCTGAATTCGTAGCGTCGGAGAAAGCCACGCATGTCGTCCTGCGGCGCCAAAGACGCACGGACGCCTAACCACGCGCTGAAGGCCGACGCCCCTGACGGGCCGCGGCCTTGGCTCGGGGGTGTAGTGGCCGCTTGTTCTGCGATCCATGCATCGCCGCCGCACCGCGTGAGCATCGCACGCGCGTCTACCCGGGTTTATCCCGGGATGCCGCTGCGGCACCGCGCAAACCTGCGCCGTCCTCTTCCGCAGCCTTGATGCACCGCGCAACCCGGTCCGCAGGCTCGTTTGTTTGCGATTCGCGAATGATGCATTCGCTCGTTGTCCTGTTTTTTCCGCATCGCAGTTGCGCCTATCTTTGCCCCGTCGTCGGCCGATTGCGGCCGGCCTAAGGAGACAAAGGAGACGCAGATGAAATCGAGCGAATGGGATGTGGCCTACGAGTGGAAGGCCGTGTTGCTTTTGGCCCTGGGTTTCGGCTTGGTCGGGCTGGACCGGTGGCTGATCGCACCGCTGTTCCCGTCCATCATGAAGGACCTGCACCTGACAGCGCAGGACGTCGGCAACTGCATCGGGATCCTGGGCCTGTCGTGGGGCGTCTTCGCAGCGCTGATGGGCGGCATCTCCGACAAGATCGGACGCCGCAAGGTGCTGATCCCGGCCATCCTCGTGTTCTCGCTGCTGTCCGGCTTTTCCGGGCTCGCAGGCGGGCTGGCGAGCCTGCTCGCGGTGCGGGCGCTGATGGGCGTCGCCGAGGGCTCCTTCTGCCCGACGAGCTTCGCCGCGACCGCCGACGCCTCGCATCCGAAGCGCCGCGGCTTCAACCTCGGGCTGCAGCAAAGCGGCTTTGCGCTGTTCGGCCTCGCGCTCGCGCCGATCATCGCCACGCAGCTGCTCAGCTTCATGACGTGGCGCTGGGTGTTCGCACTCGTCTCGATTCCCGGGCTGATTCTCGGCCTGCTGATGTTTCGCGTGATTCGCGAGCCGCAATCCGCCCCGAAGCCGGCCACGGCTGAAGCGCCGCGCGAACGCGGCAACTGGCGCGCCGTGCTCAAGAGCCGCAACATCCCCGTCGCCATGGCAGCGCTCTTTTGCGCCATGACCGGCGTGTTCGTGCTCGGGGCCATGCTGCCGCTGTACCTCACGGAGCATCTTTCGCTCGACACGCGGCACATGGGCATCGTGGTCTCCGCGATCGGCTTCGGCGGCTTCGTCGGGCAGTTCGGCCTGCCGGGCCTCTCCGACATCGTGGGCCGGCGCGTCGCGAGCGTCGTCGGCTTCGCGGGCACCGCGGTGATGCTGTACGTGTTCCGCGGACTCGGCGCTCAGCCGCTCGAACTGTTCTTGGTGCTGTTCGTCGCCTCGTTCTTCACGCTCGGCCTCGTTTCCCTGCTGTCGGGACCTGTCGCGACGGAAGCCGCGCCGGCGGGCATGGTGTCGACGTCGATCGGCGTCGTCGTGGGCGCGGGCGAGATCTTCGGCGGCGGCGTGGCGCCCGCGATCGCCGGCTTCGTCGCCACGCACTTCGGCATTCAGAACATCCTCTGGCTGCCGATCTGCGCCGTCGTGCTCGGCATCGGGGTGAGCCTCCTGCTCGTGGAGACCGCGCCCGCGAAGCTGCGCCGCCGGCAGATCGAAGCGGCCGGGTTCGTCGCGGCCGAACAGCCCGAGTGAAGCAGAGGCGCCTCGCACGCGGTCTCAGCCCGCGATCCGTGGGCTCGCAAGCGAGGCCGCTCCCGCGCGCCGTGCGCTGCCGCAGCCGATGGGCACGGCATGGTCTGACCCGGATACACTGGCGGGCAGGACAGGCGGAGAAGGGAGCAGCATGGACCGTTTTCTGAGCATCGAAGCGTTCGTCCGTGTGGCGGAGACGAGCAGCTTCGTGGAGGCCGCGCGGCAATTGGGCGTGACGAGCTCGGTCGTCACGAACCGGATTCAGCAACTCGAGAAGTTCGTCAACGCGCCGCTGTTTCATCGCAGCACGCGGCATGTGCGCTTGTCGGAAGTCGGCGAGGCGTTCTACCGCGAATGCGCGGAAGTGGTGGGGCGCGTCAACGAGCTGACCGACCAGATGCGCGAATTGCGCGCGACCCCTACCGGAAGGCTGCGCATCCAGATGCTGCCGGGCTTTGCACTCGGCCACTTCGGTGCGCCGCTCGCCGAATTCAACCGGCGGTATCCCGGCATACAGCTCGACGTGATCGTGAATGACCGCGTGGTCGATCCGATTGAAGAGGGCTTCGATGTCGCGTTTCAGATCTTTCCGCCGATCTCGGAGTCGCTGATCGAGCGGCGGCTGTTTGCCGTGCGGCGGTTGTTTTGCGCGGCGCCGGCTTATGTGCTCGAGCATGGCGCGCCGCAGCATCCGCGCGAATTGTTGCAGCACACCACGGCGCTTTATTCGGGGTATCCGTCGCGTAACCGCTGGACGATGACGGGTGGTGACGAAGTCGTTGAAATGGAGTTGCCCGGGATGATTCGATCGAACTCGGTGCACTTGTTGCGTGATTACGCGCTTACGGGTGGGGGCATTGTTTGTCTGCCGACGCTTGTGGCTAGTGCGGCGCTGCTCGATGGCTCGCTTGTGCCGGTTCTGACCGATTACGTGCTGTCGCCGCTTAACTTTGCGGCTGTTTATCCTGCTACGCAGCGGCAGGCTCTGAAAGTTAAGGCGCTTGTTGAATTTCTGGCCGATTGGCTGGGGCCTGAGCCGGCGTGGGATTTGCCGCTTATTGAGCGTGGATGGGTTAGGTAGGGTTTTGTTTCTTGCCGTTCGGGTTTTCGTGAAAACTTTGATTTCGCGCCGTTCCGTATAGTCCGTCCCTCCCCGGGACCGGGGTCAC
>NZ_JBCHAA010000032.1:0-35400 GCF_053525655.1 Trinickia camelliae | reverse complement strand
GCGCTCGTTCTCAACCGGCCTGACTGGCTCGCTGCGATGAACCACACGATTGCCGAGGCAATCGACCGCATTGGTCCGGAGTGGGCAATCCTTGTACCGGCCGTTGCGAAGGAGTTTGAGCGCGATGCACAGACCGCCGCTTACGCGTCGGCCGAGCGCACGCGACTGGCGCGGCATGACGAGCTCGCCAGTCGGCAGCAGGCCGATAACGAACTGGATTTCAGTGCCAAGCTCATAACCTACGGCGATGCTCCCGGCTACCGTGACGTGACTTTCACGTTCGACCTTGACCCGGTAGGCGAAAACCAGCGGCCGACCGTTCGCGCGAGCATTCGCATCCGGCCGGAAGATGGCGAACGGATTGTCGAACACATCACAGGTGTTCATCGTTGTGCGTGGGATCGCAGCAACGGCGGCAGACCGATCGACGCAAAGCCCGACGAGAAACGCCCGCGCTGGATAGACAAGGGCTGACGATGCGCGACCCCGCCGACAACGCCACGCGTGATATCGAGACAGGCGCATTCCTGATCGGATATGCGCGCGTCTCGACGCGCGACCAAGACTTGAGCAACCAAGAGGCACAGCTACGCGCGGCCGGGTGCGGGCGCATATTTGCCGAGAAAATCACCGGCATGAAGCGCGCCCGCCCGCAGCTCGACAACCTACTTGTGCACCTACGGCCGCGCGATGTGGTTGTCGTGACGCGGCTCGACCGGCTCGCGCGCAGCATTCTCGACTTGCTCGAAATCGTTGAGCGCATTCGCGACGCCGACGCCGGCCTGCGAAGCATTGCCGAGCCGTGGGCCGACACCACGACGCCGGCCGGCCGCATGGTATTGACCGTGTTCGGCGGCATGGCCGAGTTTGAGCGTAGCCTGATTGTTGAGCGAACCAGCACCGGCCGAGCGGCGGCGAAGGCGCGCGGTACGAAATTCGGCCGCAAGCCGAAGCTCGAACCCGCGCAGCTCAAGCACATTTACCAGCTCGTGGACGAAGGCAAGGCCAGCAGGCAGGAGATAGCCGACCTGTTCGGAATCGACAGATCGACGTTGTATCGCGTGCTCGCGCAGCGCGAGCACGCCGCATAAAAAAGGGGAAAGGCCGAAGCCTTTCCCCCCCGCGTTGGCTAAAAAGCCAGTTCCCACGTTCAACGAAACGTTGCGAGCTTCGCAGCAGATTGCTCACATTCGCGGGCAAGCTCTTTACGAATTGCCTTAATCGTCAGATCCAGCCGACTCGTGCCGTCAGCATTAGCGTTGTCATTTTCAGAAGACGACTGCACCAGTTCATTGGTGCTGCCCGCCCCGTGTGCAGCCGACTTCTGAGCGGGCCGTATCAGCAGTCCTATGCACGAAACGTCACGCGGGGCCGGAATTGCTCAAGAGTTCCCTGCACGGCGGAGGATGCATAGCGGTTGTGTACGAAATCGTTCGGTTTGGTACACCCCAATATCACTATGTACGAAAATAAGCGTACGCATATTTCGTACATACCGTATAATTCGTACATTAATTTCGTACATTACAGCAGAGGTAGTAATGTCGCGCAGCTTCATCTACGCCCGCGTCAGCACCACTGACCAGAACGCCGAAAACCAGATTCGCGAGATTGAAGCGGCCGGCTTTACCGTCAACCGGCGGCGCAGCGTGACCGAGAGCATCAGCGGCAGTGTCGCCGCGAGTGAACGCCCACAGTTCGCCAGACTGCTCGACCGGCTCGAACCCGGCGACGTGCTCATAGTGACGAAGCTCGACCGGCTGGGCCGCAATGCGATGGATGTGCGTTCGACGATTGATCGGCTCGCTGCCGAGGGTGTTCGCGTTCACTGCCTTGCGCTCGGCGGTGTCGATCTGACGAGTGCTGCGGGGAAAATGACGATGGGCGTGTTGATCGCGGTCGCCGAGTTCGAACGTGACCTGCTGATCGAGCGCACGCATGCCGGCATCGCTCGCGCCCGCGCGGAAGGGAAGACGCTGGGGCGCCGGTCCGCACTGACTGATGTACAACAGGCCGAGGCTCTACAACGCCTCACGGCGGGCGAATCGGTCTCGCAGTTGGCGCGCGACTATGGGACGACGCGCCAGACCATCATGCGGGTCCGGGAAAAGGCCACTCCTGCTCAGTAAGCTCGCGCGGCAACGCCGCCCCGTAACACACGAGATGACACTCCTTTGCAGCGGCGTGCGGCGAGGCTCTTTCCTGACCAGCAGAGCCTTCCTTTCGCCACTACCTCAAGAGCCCAAAGCCATCCGTTCTGAACAGCCGTCGGCACGACGATTCAATCGACTCCTGACATGCCGTGCCGCATGCCGTCGTCTTTGGCAAATGACATTCGGGGAGCAACGAGCAACGGAATAGCGAACCGACTGCTCCCCAAAACCCCGCTAAGAGCAAATCAGGAATTGGCGATTTGTGTGGGAATCATTTATAGGTGTTGCCCTAACCTGAGAAAAATATTTTTGAGCAAGGGGCTGCACGGCGACTCCATATGGGTCGTTGATGTAAACGTCGTCGTGCAACCCAATTACCACTTTCCCGCCCGGCTTCAGGGCAGCGCGAAGTCCCTGCATAACACCATCTCGCTCGGCATGAGGAATGTTCCACAGAAAAACTGTCGCAAGATCAAACTTGCCACGCATATTGCTCGGGATATCCTGCAGTTTCCCATTCAAAGATTGCCCATCCGCAAAGTTTGACCGCTGGAGAGCTTGGGCATGCGCCTCCGAATCAGGCTCTACGCCGAAAACAGAAGCCCCTTCGCGTTGCATGGCCTTAGCATTGAAGCCCAACCCGGAACCGACATCGAGCACGGTTTTTCCCTGCAAGGAAATTCCGAATTGTTTGAGGTCGGACACCACCTCCCTAGCTATTCCCTCCTTTGTAACCGCTACAGAATCCGCCTGTGAGGACAGTACTGGAGTGAAGGATGTTCGAGCCTGTGCCTGTGTGTTTGAGGCACGTACCGGCATATTATCGAATAGCGAATTTTGTCCCCTGGGTTGTGAACGAGAGGGGGCAGGCGCTTGCGGTGCAGTGCTGGCCCCTGTTTGCTCGGAATAGTTTGCGGCCTGATTTCCGCAGATTGACGAGATGTTGCTTCCCATCATGTGCCCGTGACCTGAAGTGAAAGTGAGAGCCTGACTATTACTCCGAGTTGAACGCTTACGTGCGCTGGAAGAGAACCTCGCGTACTAAAAAGCGAAGCGATTTTGCAGGCCGCACAGTGAAACTTGGCACATCGCCCAACACAGCGCGTGGCAAGGCAAGCGGGACAAGGCTTTCAGGGGAGCTTCCCTACGATTCTTCTGAATCCTGAAGCGCCTAAGTGAAGGCGGGTTCTGACGATCCGTGCAGTCGCCTTCTGAAAATGACAAGCGTTTTGCTACATCGAAATGTCGCGGATCTTTGGCGGCTGATTTCGGCTCAGCAAAAAATTGACTACGTGCTTTGATGGGGAACGCAAGCCGCCAGACATTGCGTGCGTAAAGTGAAGCGCCTCCGCGATCTGATTCCGTCGTCGATCGTGTGGTTCGCAACAACGGCCGTACGGACCTCGGGAATCCTCGCATCCGCAGCATTCGTCCAGACGCAATTCGAGAAGGCGTTCGTACGGGAACCGTACGGCTTGAGGGCCTGGCCAGCGACCAAAGATCCGGAGATGAAGGTGCCGGATTGCCCAAACCGTGTAAATGTCGAGCAAGTCAACAAGAGGCTCACCCACGTACCAGGTGCCGTCTGTTGGCTCGAACGCGCATATTGATCCGTCAGGAAAGTTGGTATGCCGCGGTCCGATCCATTCATATCCGATCGCGTCGCTGCCCCAAAAACCCCAGCCACGCACCATGGCTCGACGAAACGAAACTGCGATCGCAAAGCATGCCCGCATAGAAAACCCCGGTAGCAGCGAGCTTCTGACGAGCAACCACATTCCGTCGTCGTCGTGCCAATGCTGCGTCCCGGGGTAGGCCGTCTCGACGTCCGTCAGCTCGTTCGTAAATTTCGCCCGAAGCTCTGAGCCGACGAACGGTGCGGCCGGACCGGGCGCCCCGGATCCGGCGCATGGCCATGCCCATGCCCATGCGAATGGCCGTGGTCGGGCTGATGCCCATGCTCTCGATCCGGTCTCGGATCGTGTTTTTCCTGATTTGACATTTTCCAACTCCGTGCCCGTGATCCAAGGAGAAGCGGCGGGTTTGCCGGGCACGACAATCCCGCCGTTCTTTACAACCGGAAAGGAGAACGAGTCCAACTGACGCCCGATCTCACGCAATGCAATCTCTGTTTCTGTGTTCATGAAGGTCGCCATTACCGAAAGTCCGCTTGACTGACCGCGTGCTTGCAACCGCTTCACCTTTCCGCCTCGGTCTTCGCCCTCCATTTCACGGCAAACCGCAGATATGCGGATACGCGGATGTGCGTATATTACCACCAAAAAGAAGGGGCGCAAGCCCCCAGTTGAATCACCCGAAGAGCGATGCCGTTCGTCCCGGCTCGGCCAGCAAACCGAGCCGCAGGAGCCGGACTCGGGCGGCATCCTGCGACACCTGGTAGCGGTCAGTTACCGCCTGGATCGCCTTTGCGCCAAGCTCGGACGAGGGAGTACATGGTGATGGCCCGATGTCAGGGAATTCGGAAGCAATGAATTTTCGCACATGCGTAACGGGCATCAACAAGGCGCCACATACATGCCCGGCTTGCCACTCCATCCAGTCCGAAACCGCGGCGTTCACGATCGTCTCGCGCTTGCAGACCTGAATTCTGTCGGTCCCTGCGTTCTGCGGCGCAGGTTCTTCCCCAAAGTCGAGGGTCATTGCCTGGGGATCCCACAAATAGGAGTGAAAGTGGACGTGGCCGAACTCGTGAGTAAGAGTGGTGCGAAGCCGATTCTCCCGACGCAAGTCGCCAGCCAATTCCCCGGCGATACGAACCGATGGCTTACCGCCCGGATTAAATACCGTCACGCCTTCGACGCTTGGCCCAAACCCTGAGAGATCGGCATAAAGGTCGAGGTCGTCGACGTGCTTCTCAATTAGTGTTGTGAGATCGTCGGTCGAAACAGGATAGTCAACCTTCCCGTACTTGCTCCTCAGGAAGCCGGAAATGATCTGCTCGCACTCACGATCAAGTTCATGCGGCTCATAGTGCGGGCGACGGGCGAAACGCCCAGTACGATCTGGCACCTGTTTCATTTCTTTTGGTCGAGTGCTTTACGAAAGGCAACGAGAGCCTGCTGCACTTTTTCTGGAGGCAGGTTCCGTTCGGTCACATCGGTCGGAAACTTGCCAGCGAGGTAGAAGAGATAGTCTGGATTTAGGTCAAGCACCGTCGCGAATTGTCGGACCATCAAATCCGACGATGGACTCCGTCTATCGTGCTCTATATCGTTCAGGTATTGAGGAGATATGGGCTCACCATCCTCTCGCTTGACCCTAGATGCGAGCTCCTTCTGGCTCATCACCAGCTGTTTTCGCTTTTGCGAGATCTGCTGTCCAAAAGTACCTGGCGCAGACATAGACACTCCTTTGTTCGTCAATCAGCGGAGTGACGTATTTTAGTTCGCTACTGCCACCTTCCGCAAGGAGCATGAGGGCTGGCTAGGTGGCAACGGCAGCTTAACAGGCGTCAGCGGTGCACCGAGAGACGACGGCACGAACGGCCGTTGTACTTTACAAACTGCCCCCGGCGCCGCGCCGAACGACGAGAGTTGGTCGTTCAGAGACTTCGGAACCCGGTGCCTTGGACGCCTAGTCGGGCACGCGCAATGGCGCCGGCCGCCGGCCGGGACGGCTCGAATGCGGGCGTTTCCCGGCTCGCCGGGTCGGGCTTTCGCGCTACGCGTCGAGCCTCGTTCCGAGTCTCGCCCCTACGGGCATCAATCCCTAACGCAACTACCTGGTCAGGTGCGGCCGAACGGCCGCACATACGCGCTCGCCGCGCGGCGTTCCACTCGGCTCCGGTATGCGCCTGTGGCCGTTTCCCCTGATTCGCCGCCCAGTCACGCGACCATAGCCAACCCGCTACGGCCATCAAGGGCCGCGCGCCAAGCGCGCTGAAATCCTCGCCCGTTCCTGCTCGCTGCGCTGCGCGGGCTGCGGCCTCCGGTTTCACCCTTGACAGCCGTAGCCGGCCGGCTAAATCCGTCGCGGGGCGGCGAACTCAGGGAAAACGGCGGCAAGGCAATCACCACTCACAGCCTCGCTGAACCCGTCACGAAGGGGACGGGAATCTTGGGAGCCGGTCAGCAGTAAAAGCGAACCCATTTTCGATGGAGGTCGAAATGCCCGCACTTCGGTTAAATCATTGGTTGGTAGTACTTACTAATGCGTACATGGAATACACGTACACCCCCTGGAATGACCGCAACGTGTATCGCCGCACCGTTGATTACCGCCATGTCGTTTGGTGTTAAGCGCAGCAGCCCACCCAAGGCGGGCGAGCGCGCCCGCCGCACCTGACAGGAGCAAGACGATGAACAAGTACGAAGCGAAGCAGGAAGCCCGCCGCGCCCGCCTGGCCGCCCGTGCAGCGCACGCGCGTTCGGCAGCAACGATGCAGTACACCCGCGCTAAAACGATGGCTTCGGTTATTCCGTTCGGTCAGCCCATCTTGACGGGCCACCACTCCGAGGGCCGCGACCGCCGCTATCGAGCGCGTGTACGCGCCACGTTTGGCCGCGCCTTCGAACTCCACGACACGGCGAACGCGCTCGACCGGCGCGCGGAGGCAGTCGGCAAGGGCGGCGTATCCGGCGACGACCCGGAAGCCATTCCGAAGCTCACGGCCAAGCTGGCCGAGCTGGAGGCACGGCACGAGAAGATGAAGCGCACGAACGCCCTGATTCGCCGCGAGGATCGCGCAGGGCTTGAGCGCATGGGGTACACGGCGGCGGCGATCGACGCGCTTTTCCGGCCTGACTTCGCCGGCCGTGTTGGCTTCGCTTCGTATGAAATCACCAACAGCGGCGCGAATATCCGCCGCGTGCGCGACCGCATCGAGGCACTGAAGAAGATCGCAGAGCGCACCGGCCGCGAGGAAGAAGGCCACGGCTACACGTACCGCGAGGACACGGAAGATAACCGCGCCGTGTTCCTGTTCGACGCCAAGCCCGCCAAAGACGTGCGCGACCTGATGAAGCGCAACGGCTTTGTGTTCAGCCCGACGCGTTCGCCAGTTGGCCAGTCGGCCTATGTGCGCAAGCTCACGGCCAACGCCATCAACACCGCGAAATGGCTCCGCCCGCAGCTCGACAAGCTGCTGACTGGCGAGTAATCGCCGCGCCTAACCGGATCGAGGAAAGCGATGGATACGAAGCAGATGAAGAAGGCCAAGGACGTGCCGCCTACCGCCGTGTTTGCCGTGGTCTCTAACCCGGCAACCATTTTTGAGCGCATCGAGGGTTACGCCCAAACGATGCGGGGTGCGCTCGAAGAACAGAGCTGTCACGACGACCCGACCGACATCATGAAAGTCGTGCGAACGCTGGAAGGAACGTACCTCACCACGGAGTTTTGATCGAAGGAAAGCCGGCCCGCTACGGCGGGCCGCAACCGACAGGACGAAGCCATGCAGATGCATTTGATCTTTTCCGACGAGGCCGACGCGCTCGCCTTCTGGTCGGGCAAGGAGTGGAAATCATGGGCCGTGGACGTAACAGCGGGGCCGGAGAAGCGCCCGACCTATCGCCACACGTACTATGCGCGCGCACGCGACGGCGACGGCGCCATCGCGTGCGTGAAACGCGATATGCCGTGCAAGGTCGCACGCGCACGGTTCGCCGCTCGCCTCGCTGGGCCGCGCGAGCTGGGTTGTGTTCGCACGGAGGGTTGAGCCATGCCGAAAAAACGCTCGAGCGCGACCGCCGGGAATGCGGCCGACGCACGCAACCTGAAGGCGGCCGAGCTGGCCGCGAAGATGCCGGACGCGCGAGACGGCCTGTTGGCCGCCGCGCTCGCTGCCGTCTGCGACGGGCACGCGGCCGTGCTCGATGGCAACCAGAAAGCGGCCGACGCCGCGGCTGATCGCTACGACGCCGCTGTATGGAAGCTCAACGGCGGGACGTTCTTTGGCGCGCGTGACGTCGCCAACGACGACGCGGCCGGCCGCGTCGTCGAGCGCCATTGCAGCGCCGCGCCTGGCGTGGTGCCGATGTGGGGGCAATGGGGCGAGTTCCTGATTTCAGTCTCAGGCGTGCGGGCCGTGGTCGAGGTGCAAGACGGCTTCGGCCGGTTCCGCGTTGGCCTCGCATTTCATGTTGTGGATGCCGACAAGGCGTTTATCAGCGAAACCGGCTACAAATCGCACTTCGAGACGTTCAAGGGCGGCCAGACGGTCGAGCAGGTCGCAATAGCCGTGTTCGCCGCGTACCTGGCCGAAGGGCGGCGCATGCTTGCGCCCGAGTATCGCGAGCGCTTCGCGGCCAAGCCGCCCCGGGCGTGGCTCGCACCGGCCACGCCCGCCGAGCTGGCCCACGAAGAACCCGGCGGGCAGCTCGCGTTCAGTTTCTGACGCGCGAAAAAAAACAGGGACGCTAGGCGTCCCTGTTTACTTCGCGGCCAGTATCCCTAGTGGGACTGGTTTTCCCGCTTACCCGAGTGGCGACGCGGAAGCACTTCCGTAAACCAGAAAGCGCCGCCCAAGCCTACAACCAAGATTCCGCACAAAATCAGATAGGTGCCGGTGCCTTCAAACATCATCGACCTCCTTGTCGGAGTCCTCCATCAGTCCGAGGGCTTCGAAAGCGATTCCCAGGACCAACAAAGGCCACATTCCTGCTTTGCCGTTGAGTAACGGCCCCGTCAACCCAAGGCCAATTAGTATCAGCCCAATCTTGCGCAGCTCTTCTTTCCAGACTTTCTTGCCATCGAGTGCGACCCGCAGCCGATCATGGAACGACTTAAGGGCCATATAGAACTTCTGCATCCTCATATTGGCGTACTCCGTTTCTGCAAGAATCGGTGAACGCCTGGACCGGGGGAACCCCCGCAGTGCAGGGGTTCTACCGGCATCAAAAGATGCGCTTCTATTCTAGCGCAGTCGCGATTCAGGGCGCCGGCGTGGCTTCGGCGGGCTGTTCAGCGCCGGCAGGGCCGGCCTCCCACGATGCGAAGTCGCGGTTAATCTGCGTCGGGCTGGTGTAGAGCTTCGAGGCGATACGACCGGGCATGTACGCAATGGCGATGCGCGCGGGCAGATGCAGCAGGGTGCTTTGCGCAATGATCGGCGCTTCCTGTTTGCCGACCATGCGATGGCCTTCCCATTCTTCGCCGCCGTTCGCGTTCGTCTTGGTCGCCTCGCGTTGCACCACGTTCAGCCATTGATTGGCCGAGAGCTTTTCAGCCCATTCCGCCGTGCGCTCGTCGGCCGCGCGGTACACGAATTTGATCGGCGTATTGACCTCAAATTCGCGTGCCAGCGCCTTGCCATCGAGGCGCTTATCGTCCGGCGCTTCGAGGTTGGCAATCGACTGTGCAGCGAGCAACAGATTGCATTGGTACTGTCGGATCGTGGCGAGCGCGTCATTGATTTCCGCGCACGCCAAGAACTTGAGTTCGTCAATGCCGACCGTGACATGGGCCGGTCGCGTGCGATTCAGGCGCTTGATTTCGGCCGTCAGCTCGGAGATATAAGCCTTCGTCGCGGCCTTCACCACCGGGTCAGCCAGATCGCCGCGCACGTACACCACGGCGTTATTCATCAAACACTGTTCGATGGAATGACCCTTGCGTTTCACCGACTGCGCGAAGGTTTCGACGCGCGACCACTCGCGCAACGAATCGCGCAGCGTGGACAGATCGCGGTCGCCGGATTGGCCGTGATCCTTCACGTAGGCCAGCAGTGATTTGATTGTGCCGTCCGTGTTTTCCAGCGCGTCATCGAGCAGCGCGCGCTCTTTCGCCTTGTACACGTCCGCATCGGTGCCGTGCGATTCGAGATTGAACGCGCGCACGATGCGCGTGCGGCGCTGCCGGAAGTCGCCACCAAGGAACGGATGCCACACGCCCTTGCCGCCGGGATTCAGGTCGAGATACACGAAGCGGCGGCCGGCGGCCTTCGCCTCGTTTTGCAGCAGATACGGCAACCAGTCGTCGCCTTTCGGATCGACATAGACCACGCCCAAGCCGCCGCGAATGCACTGTTTGAAGATGCTTTGCAGGACGATGCCCTTGCCGTAGGAGGTCGGCCCGAGCACCGCATGGTGCGTGGTGAAAAACTCTTTCAGCTCGAAGTAAATCGGCTCGTCGTTCTCGTCCAGGCCGTAAAAAATCTTGCCATCGACAAAGTATTTTTCCGGCTGAAAAGCCTTGGCTTTGAGCGTCGCGACTTCCTCGCGCGCATCAACGAGCTTGTCGGTTTCCTGCATGACACGCGCCGAGCGCCAGTAGGCCGAGAGCCGAGGCGCAGCATAGCGATCCCACAGGAACCGCAGCACAACACCGTAGAGAATGGACGCAAGGATGATCGGCCAATATTGCCCGAGCTGCGCGCGCAGCTCACCGCCGAAGTTCGCGGCGGCGCTCGCAAATCCCAGGCCGGACATTGCGACGTAGAGCAAGAACGCCACGAGCGGCACGAACAACAGCCACACGTACAGCGTGATAACAGAAGCCCGCCTGCCGATAAACGTCAGCCAATCGCGGAGTGATGCATCGTTGGTCGGCAATCGCCAGGGCACCGGATGCAGCACCGACACCACGAACAGCGGGATTGCCAACACGATCCAATACCACGGGCTGGCCCATTGCACCGCATGGACGACCGCCGAAAGCACGGTCGATTGCGCGGTTTGAAAGGCGTAAGCGTTAGGTAACGACACGACGTACTCCAGAAGTTAGGAGGAACCGGAGAGACTTTCGTCTCTCCGGTTTTGGGCCGGCGTGTGCCGAAGCACGGACGGATTGCCTAAAAAGGCGCACCACCCTGCCGAGCAGATACGGTCTGCGGCCGTACAGCAATTGAAGGCTTCCCACACCCTCAACGTTGACGCTACTGACGCAGGCTTTTGGCCTGTTTGTCGTCTGACATGCCGGGTTCAAACCCCGGTTTGACACAGCGAGCACGACGCGATAGCGCCGGTTCCCTGATTGCCACCGACCCGAAAAGGGCCGTACTGACCACCGGCCTGACGGCTGCCGGGTTGACTTGCACGCACCGAAGCACGCGGCTTTTTCATGCCATCGACCCCAAACGGCGGGCCGCCCTGACCACCGGCCTGACCGCTGCCGGGTTGACTTGCACGCACCGAGATGCGCGACTTGTTGACGACACCGGCCTGACGGCTGCCGGGTTGACTCCGACCGAAACGGCCGGCAACTGCACTGCGATTTGCTTCCACGACAAGCTCCTTTCTCAAGGGTTAATTACACGTTGGACACCTCAGGAGACCAATCCCGAGACGGGCGCGGGTACCAGCCGCGCCCGTTCCAACACTCCACTGCGGGAACCACCCCGCATCTTCACGCTTACGTGTGCCGCGAACTTTCGGACAGGCTTTCGCCTGCTATCCGCGCTTCGGACGAATCGCGACGGATAGCTACGCGGCTTGCGCCGTGCGGCCCTACTGATCCACTCTCCCTCCCATAGCCACCGGGTTACCAGCCCGGTATCGGCCTTAGGGATTCCCACGTTAGTGCAACGTTACTGACGCCAAACTGCGCGCCAGAGCACCACGCCTGCGCCTCAAGCAACAACAGTGAGGTGTTCCCTCTCACCCGTTAGGTTTTCAGCGGCCCGAGATTCCAAAGCGGCTCGCTTACCTGTTGTGCCGTCAACGGCTTCGTCTTCAGACAGGCTTGATGCCCCACCACATAGCGACCTCTACGGCCGCATTTACACGCTTAAGCTATACAACGACCCCACCAGCTTGCGCCGGTAGGTGCCGCGTGCGCCAGGTTTCCCCTTGCACGCCTGCGCCCTTTCGGAACGCCTCAGCAGCCTACGTGTGTGGCATAGGTTCTACGGTTTCCCGCAGCCCCTAGACGGTGCTAGCGACGGCCTAAGCCATCTCCCGTTTTCACGTTGCACAGGGCAGTAGCGCATTTCCTCGCTGTGCCCGTTTCCGTGTCGCCCAACCTCGCCCCAATGCTTCGCGGGGATTGAGTCGAAGGGCGGAGTTACACCGCCCAGCGCTCGTCGTAGTCGTACCAGCGCCATTACGCGCATACGACTTCAGCACACTCGGCACGGTTGGTAGCCGTGCCTTGAGCCTTGCGGCTCGCGTGAAGTGATGGAATCCAGGGGTGGTCAGCCCCCGGACTACTTACTGCGATGGAGGCTGCCCCTGATCCGTGTAACCGCTCGCGCGATACACCACTTCGGGCAACAGGTAATGCAAGGGTTGGTTGCCCTGGTGCTGCGTCGCTGGCCGCTTGTGGCGGCCCCGGCGACGCAGAGTGATGCTTGCGCGCTAGGGCCGCTTGTGGCGGTCAGCGAATTGAGTGTAGTGGCAACGTATGAAGAAAGCACGCTTCGCGTGCGGAATCTCTTATAATTAGCCGGGAATGCGAAGCATCCCGGATAACTGGAAAGCCTTGCGCAGCAAGGCTCCGCATTAGCAATGAATGGATCGATTCAATCCTATGCGTTGGGCATATTTCGGCCTCCCAGGCAAAATGCATAACCATGAATGAACCGAGCGTTATTCGATACAAGACGTTGTTGATGCAACGGCTGCTAGACCTCGTTCGGCACGGCTACCGGCACCACACGGCCGGCACCGTGCCGGCCGAGCGCGCCGAGGCGCTTTGCGCAAAGTTTTCGACGCGCTATGACGTGTTCGTGAACCAGAACCAGCGCGCCTATCGCAAGAGCCTTGGGAAGGCCAACGCGCGGCTGATCCTTGCCGACCTTGAACGCAACGGCGGCACGCTGCATTGGTTCCTGATGGTTACGGACGGTCAGCACGACGCGCATACGCTCGAAAAGCTCCACGACGCGCTAGAGGCGGGAGAGCGTGTACACGTCACGGGTTATGAGCTGTTGAAACTGCCTCACTCGAAGGCCGCCGGCGGCGGCGTTCGCCTGACTTGGCGCATGACGACCGAGACAGAGCGTGCCTGGCGATTTCAGATCCGTTCGACCGTCCGCGCGAAGCGCGCCGATGAGCTAGTGCCGGTGCTGGTGCGCTCGCTGTATCAGACGCCTGGCTTTCACACGACCCGTTATCAGGTCGGAAAGCTCGTGGCGTTCCTCACGGGCGAGTGGGTGCGGTCAGGCCGGAAGGCCGAGGCGTTGCCCCTTCCTGGCGCCCTACCCTACGTGCGGCGGATGGCCGACGAGGACTTCACTTTGGAAGACTGGCTTGCCGCTGCTGCGAGCCGCAAACCGGAGGTGACGGATGAGCGAGATTGAGAAGCAAGAGCGCGTGGTGTCGTTCACGGCCGACCAATGGCTGGCCGAGGACGAAACCGAGGCATTCGGCGTGCGCAAGATCGTGCCGAAGAAAAAGGAGCCGACGCCCGGTGTAAAGGCTATCCTCGTGTTCGAGGATAGTTTTCGCCGCGCGAAAAAGCACCTGAAGGCGTATCCGCTGTTGCGCCCGCAGCTCGACTTGCCCGAGCTGATTAGCGCCATGATCGACGTGTGCGACGCCGACCCGGCAATCATGGAGAAGGTCGCACGGCGGATCATCGACGCGCGCCGGCAGCAGCTCGACGCGATGGCAGCCAGCACGACGCCGCCGGACGCGTGAGCCACACGCTCACACGTCCAGCTTGCCTTGCTTGTTATCGACAGCCTTCGTCTGCGCGCTGCGGCGACGGTATTCGCGCACGAACATGACACGGTCGCCCTTGAAAAACAGGGCAGGATTAACCCAATAGACGTTTGGCAGCTTGGGCGCGAGGAACGACTTGCCGAGCAGTTCGCGCAGCCCGCGCTGGAAGGTTTTTTCGCTCATGCCAATGTCGCGGCCGGACAGCCCTTCGCCGAACCAGCTCAGATACACGGCATCGGCGAAGCCGCCTTGCATTGGCGTGCGTTGGTACTCATCGAGGACAGCTTGAAAGACACGCTGGCCGGTGCGCGAGAGGTCGTAGCTGGCCGACACGCCGGCCGCGAAAACCTTCACGAACTCCGCATCGTCCTTTTCCTCGATGTTGCGAATGACGGTCGCGGCCTGTACGACTCCATCGGAGTCCATCAGTTCGCGCCTCACGCCGCTATCCACATAGCGACGCTTGATCGTGATTTGGCGCGGCTCCAGAAGCGGGTTCACCTGGGGCGAGAATTCGAGGTATCGGAGGTTCGGCTTTTCGTCAGACATGGCTACTCTCGCTCGATTCGGTTATTCGCCAGACATTTTTCGCGGCGAAATTGTCTTTCCAGCGTCAGAGGATGACCGAGGGAGAGACAAAAATCAAGTGTTTTTTGTCTCTCGAAGGGCTGGAGTTGTCTTTCGAACGGCCAGAGTTGTCTTTCGAGGTGCTGGAGTTGTCGGTGCGATCTAGGCGCGACAAGGGTTTGCGGGCCGCTCCTTCTCACTCTGCTTTAGCGCGGCCGATTTTTCCCGCGGGGTAGCATGATCTAGCCCCCATTTTCGGCTCGTGCCGACCCGCAAACGGGGGAATCACGGCGCTACGCGCCTTGACGACCCCGGCACCCCTCCCGTTCACCCAGGCCCGCGGAGCCGAGGCTCTAAGCCGCTGCCGGGGCAAGCCCCGCCACCGGCTAAGAGCGAGATAAATCGCGCCCGGCCCGTCCTGCGGCCGGCCCGCCCGCTCAACTCGTCCCTGTGGGGACCAACCCGGCTGACCGTTAATCGCTTCATCACCGCCGATTTGTCTACAGAAAGGGGGCGGCTGGGGTCTGGAATGCGCCTGCGCCGCGAAATGCGGCCCGTGGTGCCGTTCCGACGCCTCGGCTAAGGGGGTTGTCTACCTAGACCATCGCGGGCGGCTTACGGCGGCGATTTTCTGCAAGCGTCGGCCGCAGTCGCTTGGTTGAGTTTTTTTATCTCAATTGGGCGCGCGCAGCGCGTCACGCCGTAGGCAAAAGCTCGCGGGGAGCCGGTGCGTTGGGTGCGGTATCCCGGCCAGCGGCCGGGACTCTCCACACCCTTGCGGTGTGGTGAGCGCAGCCATCCACGGGCGGGCGCGGGTGAACCACTGGCCCTTGCAGACCGCCGCCGGGGCCGCGTAAGCGGTGCCGGCCCGTCATTTTGCGGCGCAGCCGCCTGTTTTCCGGCCGCGCTTGGCATCGAGAAGCCGCAAAACAATGCGCCGTGAATTATACACGGCGCGGTTATGAAGTTATGAAGTTACGCGGTTAGATTTCTTCGGCTTCCAGCTCGTCGGTTGCATCGTCGGAAGCTTCATCGACGGCCATTGCGCCGTGCAACGGGCAATGCGGCGGGCCGGCAAGGTCAAGCCACTTACGCGACGTGCGCGCGGTGTATCCGCACTCGGCGCAATGGCATTTGATGTGCCGGCGCGTCTGCTTTTTCGGCGCGGTCGTGCTCGGGCCGCCTTCGTCGCCCGGTTCCGTACCCGGCTCGATGTGCTCGGCCTGGGTGCGCAGGCGGGCATGAGGAAGCGGGCCAGCTTCGGCCAAGATCGGTTCCAGCGCCGTGCGGAATTTCGGGCCGGCCGTGGTCGAGCGCATCGGGCCTTCCAGGCCGATGCCCTTCGCTACCCGGCGGAAGTCTTTGCCGTGACCGGCGGGGATGCCTACGGCCGCGTGTACCAGCTCATGACCGAGGATCGCGGCAACTTCCATCGGCATGACTTGGGGCGAGTTGGCGAGGTCGGGCCGGATGAAGATTTCGAAGTGGCCGTCATCGCTGCAACGATTGTCCCAACACTCGCCAATGCGCTTCCCTCTCCAACCGGAGGACGTGAACCCGATCGCAATACGCACGCGCTCGGGCAGCGGGGCGTCGAGTTCTTCGAACAGATGCGCCATGCGCGCGGCAACGAAGTTCAGCCAGGATTCGCGGTTCGGGTGGGTCACTGTCAACTCCAAGAGAGAGCGTGTACACGCTTCTATTTTAGTTCAAAGGAGAGCGTGTACACGCTCTCTAAGTGCTTTAGTCTTAACTTTATTGTGTCAAAACGTTACGACGTTATGAGGTTTTAAAGTTACAGCGTTAAGAGGTTTCGCAGTTATGGCGTTAGTGGTGTATGATGTTATGACGTTGTGCAGTTGAGATGTTGAAACATCAGAACGTCATAGAGCTATAGCGTTACAGCATCACAACGCTATGACGCTGTAACCGCGTAGCGTCAAAACTTCGCGGAATGGGCAGCGAAATCGAAGCTTATAACCGCATGAGGTTGTAACGCTTTGGCTCTATAACGTCGTAACGTCGTAACGTCGTAACGAAATAACTTTATGAGGTTATGAAATGAAGCAGCCGAAAGGGGTAGTTGATTTGGCAGCTCGACTCGGGGCGGCGGCAGCGTCGCCACTCGTGCCGGTTGCGGCGGCAGCGCCCGCACCGGCCGCAGCACCCGCCATGACGGCCGGGGCACCGAGCGGGGCAGGGCAGGGCGCGGCGGCGGCCGAAGCACCGGCCGCACCGGCAAGAAAGGCGGCCAAGGCCACGGCGAAGAAGGAGCCGGCCGACACGACGCAACTGACGTTGCGACCATCGCGGGCCCTTCTCGCGCGTTACGTGGCAGCAGCAGCAGATCGCAGCCGGGACACCGGGCGCATGGTGTCGGCCCAGGAAATCATGCTTGAAGTCCTAGAGAAGGGGGGCGTATGAGCAACATCGTCTATGTCGGCGGGCAGAAGGGCGGCACGACCAAAACCACGACCGCGCACCTGATGGCTCTAGGCGCGATTCTCCGCAAGCAGCCGGCCGCATATGTCCTGACTGATCCGCATCGCCGTGTGAAGGCCGAGGGCCGCCCGTATGGCGTGCTCGACGGGCGCGACCCGAACGCACTGGCCCAGATACTCACAGCGAGTCAGAGCAACCTTAACGGCTGGCTGATCGTTGACGGCGGCGGCAACCGTCCCGCGTTCGACAAGGCGATGGCCGACGCGGCACACCTCACCATCCTGCCGTTTCGCGCATCCGAGGAAGATTTAGAAGCCGTCGCGCTCGACATGCAGGCGATGCCTAACGCGCTCGCGCTGCCGTCCGCCTGGTCAACGAACAAGCACGCGCAGGAAGCCGCGCAGCGGCTTATCGACGGCCTCAGCACGGCATTCCCTGGGCGCGTGCTCACGTCGCCAATCTGGTTCGTGAACTCCACGGCGGAATTGCTTGGCGCAACGCTCGAAAGCCCCTCAACGGCCGTGCGCAATGCCGCGCGCCACAGCTTCGGCATTCTGACGGCCACGTTTGAGCAGCACGGCCAGCCGGCCGAGCTGGACGACGCGGCGGCAATCACCGAGGCGCAATAAGTACACTCAGCCCGAAACCGCTGTATCGGGCTTGAGAATTCCTGCCTTTTGTCCTACCTTTGGGTTGTCGAGAGACGCACTGCGCTATCCGTGGTGCGTCTCTCGACGCTCCCGGATGGCCTTTTTCATACCCTTGAAGGAGGTTCATCATGTTGACCGAAACGACCCGTACCACCGCCGCTCTGTTTCCTGTAGATGCCGACCATGCCCGCGCAAACGGGCCGATGTTTACAGGTTCGATCAAGCTCGAAGGGGTATCGGTGCCGTTGTCGGCCTTCCTCAAGGAAGCTCGCAACGGTTCGGATGCGCAGTTTCTCGACTTGTCGGTTGGCGCGAAAGGGCAGGTGCATTTCTCGGGGCGACTCTTTCGCAGCGAGAAGAAGAAGACGGAGAAGTCGCCGGACTACACAGGCTATCTCACCGTCTTGCCCCTGACGCCTGGCGTCGAAAACGAGTACACGGAGGACGACTGGAAGGCAGCACCGCGCCTCACCGTGTTTGGCCGTCGCAAGCGTAACGCCGACAACTCTGTTCGCATCGCGCTTGACGTAGTACCGCAGCGTTCGACGGCTGAAATCAGCGAGGAGGAAGTCGGGTTCTAGGGAGAAGGCTCTAATAGCCGCCGCAGTACGAGAAAGGGAGAGAAGGCAACTTCTCTCCCTTTTATTTCGCCATTATTTTACCCAATATGAATAATTCCATACCAGGCTTTAACGCTAAAATCAAGCTGGTAAATAAGACAGGTAATCGGCGACAATTATCGAATATCAAAAAAGGTTAATTCGTAACTGTGCCGTTACAGGTTATTCCATCGCGCCAAAGAGGCTGATAACCTGATCCACATTGCCCACGTTGGACTGGTTGGCGTCAGGGCATTCGTTGAGGAATTGCCTGCGTGCATCTGACGTCGCGCTTAGGTCAAGGTGCCCGTGGTGGAACTTCTTGATGGACAGGAAATCGCTGATCGGCTGGTTGCAGTTATCGCCGCCGGACTGCCCCATTGCCTTGCCAGTCATACAGACAAGGGAATCGCACGGCGAAGCAAATGCAACGAGCGGGCCTGACAAACCGAGCATGAGTGCGAGGGCGCATGAGACAGCTTTCTTCTTCATGGCGTTATCTCCATAAGGGGGCTTAAAAGAGCGCTCGGCGTTCCAGTCTAATCAACGCTTCACGCAGGCCCAGCAGCGCGAGTATCACGACTCCTGTGATGATCGCATTCCGAGGGTGCGGCCAGTGATGAGCGTATTCGACACCAAGAACAACGAGGCCCGCGAGAACAACAAGCGTCAACCCAAACCGTATGTAGCGGCCAAAGAGACGAAGAGAGCCGCACGCGAGCATCCACGCGGTATCACGCAACAGGCGACCAATTAAACGAGCAGCGCCGGCCAGGGCCGGTGTAGCGCGCTCAAAGAGCGCGGCGAACTTCCGTGCGCGACGTTCGCGGCGAACACGCTTACCCGTCTTAATTGGAATGACCTGCCCCATGTCTCATCCTTTCTTTTCTTCCGTCACCTCGAATTCATCGAGCGTTCGACCTGCTTTCACGTACGCCATCAACCACGCCGGCCGCCGGCCGAAGCCCGACCACGTATTGGCCGGATTCTCTGGATCGCGATAGCTCGGGCGCGTGATCGGCGCGGCGTTGGGAATGTGGAATTCCTCCAGCTTTCGACCTTGATCCAGGTAGGCCACGACCCATGCAGGCCGTTGGCCCCACCCAGACCAGGTGTTGAGCGGATTCGCAGGGTCGCGGTAGCGCGCCTCGCCTCCCGGTGCCGTCTTTGATGGGAACGGTACGAACTCGATCACGGTTCCATCCTGCCTTCTGACAAGACGCCGACTCGCATTTTTATCCTTGCCTCTCACTGATTACGCTTCCATAATATACTCGGTCCGTTTCGTACAAAAGAGGATGTGTGAATAAATCCGCCGCACTCTCTCTCGTGCCAATTCTGGCTTTGCCCGTGGTTGCGGAGGCGACGCCTGCTGCGTTGTCACCGCAGATCCTCGCGCTGGCCCGCACGTGCGCGCCTGACATTCATCCTCTGACGCTCGCGTATCTGGTTCGCGCCGAGTCTCACAACAACCAATACGCCATCAACGTCAACGGCGGTAACAGCCTGCCCCGGCAACCCGCGACCGAGCAGGACGCACGCGACGCCATCGCGTTGCTCAACAAGCGCGGCTGGAATTATGACGTTGGGTTTGCCCAGATCAATTCTGGCAATTTTCGCAGTCTAGGGCTTACGGGTGAACAGCTCCTAGACCCTTGCACCAACTTGCGCGCGGCGGCCCTCATTCTCGGCAACTGCTATGCGCGTGCGGTGCAGGCCGTTGGAGAAGGGCAGGGCGCTTTGCAGCGCGCCTTGTCTTGCTACAACACCGATTCGCAAAGCAAGGGCTTTGCAAACGGCTACGTCAAACGCGTTGTTGCTCAGGTTCGCTACAAGGTGCCCGAGCTGATGGACGGGCCAATCAATGCGAACGATGCGGGCGCACCCACCAGCCCGAGCGCATCGAGCGCGACGCCGGTTCGCCGGCAAGCCGTCGCAGCAGTCGTGCCCGCGCAGCCCGCAGCCGACCCGGCCACGCAGGGCGGCGAACAGGGCGCGGCAGGGCAAATCGAAGAAGGGGCATTCGCCCATCCCGAACTCGGCGCGTTCATGAGCCGTGTTTCAGCAAAAGGAAGCCAATGAAAACCGTTGTGTATCTGGCGATGCAAAGCCAGCTCGAAAGCATCTTGCGCGAATGGAAGGTCGATCGCGTTGTGATTCATCGCATCGAGTCTCGCCAGTGGATTCCGTTCATCGACATTCGGAACGAAGCCGGCCAGGCCTATACGTGCTCGATCCGCGTCAAGAAAGCGCTGGAGCCTAGAACGTGGTCTGACTTGCGCGCGCTGGTCGATTGGATCGACACGCAGGTTGGCGTCAAAGAGTGTGCGTTGTCTCTATCGGACTTCGAATGGGAGTCCGAAAACTTAACCGTGGAGTGAACCCCGATGAAGAAGAAACAGATTCAAGCATCGCAAGTCGCCGTGGGCCTGATGTTCCTGCTTGCGGCCACGCAGGCTTTTGCCGTCGATACGGGCGCGTCCGGCCTCAATTCCGCACAGACCTGGATGATGGTTTGGGTTCCGGTTGGCTGCGCAATGATTATCGTCGCGATGGGCGTTGGCCTCATGGCTCACATGGTCAAGCTGCACCAGCTCGTCTATCCGGTCATTGGCCTGATCGTCGCCGGCTCCGCTTCTGCGATTGTCGGCTACTGGATTTCGTGATGGCCGCGAAATTTCCGCTGTTCAAGGGGGCTACGCGTGTGCCGTGCTGGTTTTTCGTGCCGCGCACCGTGCTCCTTGGAACTTTCATGTTCTGCGGTGCCTTGTACATGTTCATCCATTTGTACGCGATGTTGCTGTTCGCGCTGCTGTGGATGGTCGAGTACGCGATAACGAAACACGACGAACGCATGTTCCGCATCTTGTGGCTATGGATCAAAACCAAGGTGCGCAACCGGTTCGACTCGCGACTCACTGCGCTATGGAAAGGCTCTAGTTTCTCGCCGGTCAGCTACATCGACCGAATCAAAGAGGACCACCGAGACGAGGTATAGCATGGCCGTTGCTACTCGAGAGATCAAAAAGAACAAGAGCTTTGTGAAAGAGCCTTCGTTTACGCAGTTCATTCCGTACTCGCAGCACCTCACGCCTACGATTGTCAGCACGGTCGGAGGCGAATACGTCATTGCGTTCCGCATTCAAGGCCGAACGCACGCCAGTGCCACCGATGAGACGTTGCGCCATTGGGTGCTAGACCTCAACCACGTCGCGAAGCAGATCGGCAACGAGCACGTCAAAATCTGGACGCACTTGCACCATCACAAGATCGAGAGCTACCCGGCCGGCGAGTTTCCGACCAAGTTTGCTCGCGATCTGAATGCGAAGTACCGCAAGATGTTCGACAAGGCACCGCTGATGGTCAACGACTGGTATCTGACGGTCGTATACAACCCGGTTGGCGATATCGCACAGCAGTTCCTTTCGAAGTTTGATCGCCCGTCGCGCGAACAGCTCGAAGAACGTCAGAAGCAGGCAATCGAGAAACTGGAGGACATTTCGACTCAGCTAATGGGCGCAATGAGCGCCTACGGCATCGAGCCGTTGACCCTCTATTACCGCGACAAGAACGGCAACCTCATCGAGGACGCCGACAGCGCCCCCGATATCGAAGACGACGACCCGGACGACGACGACCCCGAAGGCGACCTATTGGCCGAGCTGCCGGCCGATGAGCCGGCCAGCGTGCCGGCAGAGCCGGTGCCGCTCGCGCAACGGCACGTCTTTTCTCGCGTGCTCGAATGGTTCAGCTTCCTTGCGAATGGCGAATGGTCGATCGTGCCGGTGTGCCGTGGTCGCATCTGCGATTACCTGATGACGAATCGCCCGGTCAGCTCGCTCTTTGGCGATGTGATCGAGCTGCGCACCGTCGAGCGCAATCTGTATATGGCGGGCATCGAGGTTCACGACTTCGAGGAAAACACCGAACCGGGCCAGCTCAATCTCTTGATGGAGGCGCCGTATGAGTACGTGCTGACGCAGGTGTTTTGCTGCATGTCGCGTGCGGCCGGTCGCGTGCTCCTGCGCAATCAGCAGCTTTCCATGATGGAGACGAACGACCCGAGCAAGTCGCAAACCGAGGAATTGAGCACGGCGCGCGATGACGTTGCAGCGGGCCGCATCATCATGGGCTTTTACTATGCCGTGATGCACGTTGTTTCGCTCACGGCCGATGGCGCGCAGCAGACCGCGCGCCAAGCCAAGGTCATGATGAATCAGTGCGGCATATCGGCCGGTGCCGTCAGCCTCGCTTCAGACGCGGCGTTTTACTCGCGCCTGCCTGGCAATACTGCCTGGATGCCCCGGCCGGTGCCGGTCAATAGCTGGAACCTTTTCTGTTTCTCGTCGTTTCACAACTTCATTTCCGGCAAGCCCACGGATAACCCGTGGGGCCGCGCAATCATGTTGTTTCGCGGCGTGAGCGGCTCGCCGCTTTTCCTCAACTTCCATTCGACGCCAAAACTTGAGCGCTCGTTTGGCAAGCGGCCGGCAGGTGTAACGGGCATTTTCGGGCGCATCGGCTCCGGTAAGACGACCACGCTTAATGCGCTGCTGACGTTCTCGACCGAGGTTTCGATTGACCCGCGCATGGCGATCTATGACCGTGATCGCGGCATGTATCCGCTCGTCAAGGCGCTGCACGGCCATTACACGGTGCTGAAAGAGGGGCTGAATACCGGCTGGCAGCCGCTCCAGCTCACGCCCACGCTTATTCACATCGCCTTTGTCAAACGTTTGCTGCGTGTGCTTTGCGAAATCACGCTGAACGGTAAGCCGATGGAGCAGCCCGAGCTGGACACGCTCAACAGCGCTATTGACGCCGTCATGGGGCCGCCCATCGACGCCGGCCTCAGCGCCGCCGAGCTGGAAGCGCGCAAATCCTATATCCCGATGGACAGCCGCACGCTTACGGCGGTCATGGAGCACTGCGAGAAGCCGCACCGCACGTCGACCATGCGCCTGACCGTGGCCGCGATGCTGCTGCCGTGGACGCGCCACGGCGAGTACGGCTGGCTGTTCGACAATGACGCCGACCTGCTCGACTTCCGCAAGAACGATATCAACGCGTTCGACCTGACCGAATTTCTCGTCGGCAAGGATGAAGTCGCACCGGTCACACGCACGCCGATGCTGATGTACCTGAATTTCCGCGTGCGCGAAACGATCGACGGCAAGCGCCGCTTCATTCAGGTGTTTGACGAGTTCGCACAGTATCTCGATGACCCGATCATGGTTCGCGAGGTCAAGCGCGGCATCAAGAACGACCGCAAGAAGGACTGCATCTATGTGTTCTCGACGCAGGAGCCGAACGACGCAATTTCCAGCACGATCGGCAAAACCATCATCCAGCAGATGGTTACGCAAGTCCTGCTCGAAAACCGCGACGCCGACCGCGAGGACTACGGCGACAGGGGCTTGAAGTGCCCGCCCGCCGATATCGACGCGGTTATGTCGATTCCCGAGAACAGCCGTCAATTCCTCATTCGTCAGGGCGGCCAATCCGGGCTGGCGAGCATGAAGCTCGAAGGCATGGACGAAGAAATCAGCATCTTGTCGGGCACGCCGGACAACGCGGATCGGCTTGAAAAGCTCATTCGTGACCTTGGCACCGATGATCCTGACGTGTGGTTGCCGAAGTATTACGCCGCAGTCGTCGGCCGAAAAGCCGGCCGTTAAAGGAGTGACGCCATGAAGTTCGTGAGAACTACCGTAGCCGCCGCTGTACTGGCCGCCTCGTGCGCAGGCGCACAGGCGCAGATCGTCGTGACGAACCCGACTTCGTTCGCGCAGCAGGCCGCCAACTTCGCGCAACAGATCGCTAACCTGAAATCGCAGTTGCAACAGGCCGAAAGTCAGTACGCAGCCATTACCGGGAACATCGGCCAGTACCAGAACCTCTTGCCGACAAGCCTTTCGACGCTTAAAGGCAATCTGCCGCAGAACTGGGAGCAGGTCTATTCGGACGCGATGAACAGCACATCGAGCGTGTCCGGCTCGGCCTCGTCCATCCTTTCGCGCTTCGACAGCCAGATTCAGGGCATGGGCCGCGGCGACGCCCTGACGTTCATCAACCAGCAGTTGCACTCCAAGGGCGCTTACGACCGCGCCATGACCGAGCAGGCTTACGACAACGAAATGCGTGAGCTGAACGATATGCAGTCGCTTACGAACCAGATCGGGCAGGCCACGACGCAAAAGCAGATTGAGGATCTACAGGCACGCATTCAGACCGCCCAGGGCGCTATCCACGGCGAACAGGCCAAGCTCCAGCTCATGGCAATGGGCCAGCAGGCGCAAGACAACCTCTTGCGCCAACAGCAGGCCGTGGCCCAGAAGCGCTACCTGTACGGCGACGAAAGCGAATCGAATTCCGCTCCCAATATCACCGGCCAATAAGGACAGTCCAGCATGAAAAAGGCAACGCTCATTCTCGTGGTTCTCATTCTCGCGGCGTGCAACAACAAGGAGGAAGAAGCGCACACGCGCAGTTGGTATCGCGAGCACGACGCCGAACGCAAAGCCGAGGTCGCGAGCTGCAAGGATGACGCAGCGAAGCAGATTTCGGCCAACTGCGCGAACGCGCAGAACGCCGAATCGGACATTTACATCAACGGCAAAGACTTCTACCGGAACGGCGGGCAAAGCAGCAACACTGCGCCCAACCTGACCGCTAAGTGAGAGAACGGCAATGGCCTACGATGGTGTTACGCAGATATTCACCTACATGGACACGGTAACGACGCAGATCGTTGCCGAGAACGTAAGCCGCATCGTCTCGTGGGCTGCGCCCATCGCGGCGGTCGGCCTGACGATCCAGCTTCTGATCGACGGCGTTTCGACCATGTTGATGCCAAGCGGCGAGCCGCTATCGCAGCTCGTGAAGAAGTTCATGCAGTACTACGCCATCGTTGCTATTGCCGGCACCGGAGGTCTCTACGCGGCCACGCTCGCAACGTGGGCGCTTAGCTTGCCGGACAGCCTCAGCTCCGTGCTGCTACTCAATGGCTCGACGGCCGGCAGCAGCACAAGCGCCATCGCAACGATGATTGACCAGGCGATGGATCATTCCCTGACCGTCATGCGAACACTGTTCGCGCAGGCAAGTATCCTTTCAGAGCAAGGGCTTGTGGCGTTGCTGTTGGCCCTCGTCGTGCTGCTGGCGACGGTGCTTATCTGCGGTATCGGCGCTATCTCGATCCTGCTTGCCAAGTTCCTGCTTGCCGTAACGGTGGTGTTCGGCCCGATCTTCATTTTCCTGCTGATTGCACCGCCGCTCGTGAGCTTCTTCGGGAACTGGCTTGGCTCAGTCTTTAACTACATCGCACTGATCGCCATGACGGCGATGAGCTTCGGCATGTTCATGAAGTTTTTCGACAACGCGATATCGGCGGCCGCGACGCCTAACCCCGATGCCGGCGTGCTCATGTCGATCATTTCGGCCGCCATTGTCACGGTTATGGCGGTCGTGCTGCTGAAGTCGCTGCCCGACCTCGCCGCGAGGCTTACGAACGGCGTGAGCACGAAGCTCGCACAGCACATTTCCGCAGTCAGCGGCGGTGCCGGTGGAAAGGCCGGCGGCGGTGGTGGTGGCGGCGGATCGGGCAAGGGCGGCGGCAGCGGATCGAGCAGCGGTAGTGGCTCCGGTTCCGGCTCCAGTTCGGGCGGCTCAAGCGGCAGCTCGGCCAGTAGCGCGAGCGGCGGCTACAACTACGCGCGAGGCTCACAAGGCGCGCAGAGCCGTTCCTAACACCATACGCAGGGAGAACCAGCCATGAAGCGATACGTAATTTTTGCCATGTTGGCACTACTAATTTCCTTGACGGGCTGTGCCAGCGTCAAGCCGCCGCCCGAGCCTGACATGAGCCACCTTGTTTCCGTCAACAAAAACATTCCTGATGAACTGCAAGGAAGCGCCACGCCGCAGCCGGCGACGGGCGCGAATGCTGGAGGAACCGCACGATGATGAATAAGCTCGCACTGCGCAAGCCGGTCACGGCTGACGCGCTCGACAAATTTCTCGAAGAACGGGAAGGCCTGGAACTCGACCTGACCGACGAAATCCTGCGTTCGCGCAAGCGCGCGTGGCAGGTTGCCTGCGGATTTGGCGGCTTCGGCATCTTCGCGCTGTTGCTCGCCGCCTTCGTGATCTGGCGTTATTGCGAGCCGATCGCAGAGCACATTCTTTGGCGCGACTCATCGACGGGCGCGATTCAGGAGCTTTCGATTCTTCCCGGCGGCAAGGTCACCAGCTATGGGGAGTTGACGGACGGTTATTGGGTTGCGCAGTTCGTCAATCACTATACCGGCTACGAGTTTTATTCCTCGCAGGGGGACTATGACTTTGTGAACCTGACGGCAACCGGCGCGCTGGCCGACGAGTACAAAAAACGCTGGAACGGCCCGAACGCGCCCGACAAGCAGCTTGGCGACTCCGAAATGACCACCGTGAAGGTCAATTCCGTCATTCTTGATACGGAGCACGGCATCGCGACCGTGCGCTACACGACGACGAAGAAGTATCGCAATCGCCCCGAGCCGGAACCGACCGTGCATTGGATCGCGACCGTTTCGTATCAGTACGACAAGAAACTGATGACCGCCAAGCAGCGATACATCAACCCGGCCGGTTTTCAGGTCACGGCGTTCCGCCCGAACACGGAAGCAACGGAGAAATAACTATGCGACGCGCGATGCTCACTCTTGCCGCCGCGCTCGCACTGACGGGCGCGCAGTATGCGTGCGCCGTGGGGCCGAAAACCAATTCGCCCCACGACTACCGCATCAAGTCTGTTGTCTTTAACCCGACCGATACCGTCGAGGTCAATTGCGTCATTGGTCTGTCTCTGACGATCAATGTTGCGCCCGGTGAGCGTTATGTCACGCACACCTTTGGCGACCCCGGCGGCTGGCGACTGTCGCAGAACGCCAATCACATCATGGTCTGGCCGACGAACGCGAATAGCGACACCAACCTGACGCTGTTCACGGATCGCCGCGTGTATTACATCCTCCTGCACTTCATCGGCTCGCGCGGCGGCGATGGTAGTCAGCTCGGCAACACGCCGGACACGTTCATCAAAACGCCGTGGTCGATGCGCTCGGCCACGCTTGCGCTCAACTACACGTATCCCGACGACGACCGCAAGTCGGCGCTCGTGAAAACCAACGCGCAGCGCGTGCAAGAAGCACTGGCAAACGCGTCCAGCGCGGGCCTTTCGAACTTGAGCTATTCCCGCTCCGACGAAGCCGGTACGGAAGACATTCGCCCGGTCAACGTGTGGGACAACTTCCGGTTTACCTACTTCAAGTTTGAGCCGAACGCCGAACTGCCAACCATCACCTATATCAATTCGGCCGGCAAAGAGGCGGTGCCAAACGTTCACATCGAAGGGCCAAACCACAACATCATCGTCGCGGAAAACGTTGCACGGCAATGGCGTATCCGTTCGAAAGACAAGGTGGTTGGCGTGCTCAACGCGAACTACAACCCGTCGATTGGCGCGGACCCGAGCGGCACCGTATCGCCGTATGTGCGCCGCGTGCAGAAGCAACCCGAAGGAGATAACCAATGACCGACCGCACCGATACGCCCACCGTGCAGGACGGCCGGCAGTCGTTCAACAAGGGGCCGCGTGCATCGACGCCTGGCCTCGTCGCCTTTATCGTCATTGTGATCGCGCTCGGCCTTGGACTTGTCGGCTGGATGGTATACGGCGCGCTGCATCGCAGGCCCGCCGCGCAGCCCGCAGTCGCCTCGAAGCAGGACAAGCCCTATCAGGGCGCTTTGCCGGAACGCACGTTTAGCGACACGCCGACGAATCCGACGCTCGCGACCGCCCCGAAGGCTGCCAGCGCGCCGGCACAGGAGGAACCGGCACACCAGGACTCGCGGCAGCAACAGGCACCGTCGCCCGAAGCCGTCGCGAATGCGCGCCGGCTCGGGATTCAGCTCGCGGGCGGCCAGCAGGTCAGCGCCGACCAAGGCCAGGCGCCGGCCGGCGCTCAAGGCGGCGCACCGGCCGGCCAGCCCGCCGGATCGTCCATGCAACGCGTCAGCTCGAGCAGCGACGCGTTTGACCGGCAGACGACCGCCACCCGGCCGCAGGCCGTCAAGGCGACGTTGCTTGCGCATCCGAGCTTGACCATCCCGAGCGGCACGATGATCCCTTGCGGCACGAAAACCGAGCTGGACACGACTCAGCCCGGTATGGTCGCGTGCCAGGTGAGCCGCGACGTGTATTCGGCTGATGGTCGCGTGAAGCTCATCGACAAGGGCGCGCACGTTGACGGCGAAATCACGGCAGGCATCAAGGCGGGGCAGAACCGCGTATTTGTCCTGTGGACGCGGGTTCGCAACCCGGATAACACCATCGCCAATCTCGACAGCCCCGGCACGAACGCGCTTGGCAGCTCGGGCATTCCGGGGCAGGTCGATACCCACTTCTGGACGCGCTTTGGTGGTGCCATGATGATTTCGCTCTTTTCTGACCTCAGCTCGGGCCTTGTGCAAGCGGCGGCCAACAGTGCGAACAGCGGCAGCAACAACACGTATCTGAATCTCGATAACACGTCGAACACGTCTAACCAGCTCGCGGCCGAAGCGCTGCGCGCGACCATCGACGTACCGCCGACGCTCTACGACGCGCAGGGCGACACGGTGAATATCTATGTCCGCCGCGATGTTGATTTCAGTGACGTGTACACGCTCTCTATGGACGGGACGCAGCCATGAACGCACCGATGCAAGCCAAGTATTTCGACAACAGATCGCTGCTTCACACGCTCGAACCGTTGCAGAAGTATTTTCAAGACGAGAACGTGTACGAAATGCGCGTGAACAGGTTCGGCCAGCTCGTGTGCGCGACCCGGCAAGGCCGCGTCTTTCACGAAGCGCCGTTTCTCACGCATTCCTATCTCAATCGCCTCACTGACACGCTGCTGAACGCGAACGGGTTGCCCCGGCAACCCGTCAATGACGTGATGCTGCCGGACGGTACGCGCGGCGTAATCTGCTGGCCGCCGGCCGTGCTCGAAGGCACGGTACTGATTGCGTTCCGTAAGCACCTCGCCGTGGACAAGACCCTTGAGCAACTGGACGCCGAAGGCCGCTTCGACCAGCTCAAGGTACGAACCTTTGATGACGCGACGAAGCTATCGGACTTCGAGCAGGAAATGATCGTCTTGCGCGACGAGCGCCGTTACGTTGAGTTTCTGAAAAAGGCCGTGGTCGGCAAATGCAACATCGCAGTAGCAGGGCCGACCAACTCCGGCAAGTCAACCTGGACGCGCACGCTCTTGAATCTCGTGCCACGCAGTGAGCGCGTGATGGTGTTGCAGGACACGCACGAAGTGGGTTCAGACGCGCAAGACGAAATCGGCTATCTCATGTACGGCGAACAGGAGGGCCGTTTGTCCGCGCGTGAGTGCCTGCGCACCTGTATGCGGCTTTCACCTGATCGCATCTTTCTGACCGAGCTACGCGACGACGCCGCCTGGGACTACCTCAAGAGCGCGAACACCGGCCACCCCGGCAACATCTTTTCGACGCACTCGGAGAGCGCCGTTGAAACTCCGTGGCGCATCGCGGATCTCGTCAAATCGTCCGAGGTCGGCCGGATGCTCGATTACGACATGATCCTGCGCACCGTCCACGCCACCATCGACGTGATTATCTATATGCGCGACTGGAACTGCGTTGAGCTGCTGTACGACCCGGTATTCAAGAAGAAGCACGCCAAGCGCTAAAGGAGCCGACACCATGCAGAACACCACCCATCAACTCATCATGAACGCCGTCATCGTGCTTGTTGCCGGCGCCTTTGCGACGGCGATCTATCGACGCATCGCGCCGTATCTGTTCCGCCGGCACGGCGAAGCTATGGCCGCTCGGCTTGCGCGCGTCGCCAGTGAGCAGGAACAGGCCACGCTCAAACAGCGCGACCTCAACATGACGCGTAGCCGCGCGCTGCGCGTGCGGCTCACCAACGTTGGCATTTTGGTTGGTTTCTCGCTCATCGTGTGTTTGCTCACCCCGCGCCTGGGTCTCGCAATCACCAACAGCGCCGTCCTGACGTTCGGCGCTTACGTGCTCGTGGGCTATATCGCAGTGTTGCTTGCCCGCGTCGTGCCCGCCGAAGCCTTGCAAGGACTCACCTGGAACAGCCGCATCGACGTGCGGCTCTATTACGTGTGGCTCTGGCCGCTCAATGTCTTCAAAACCGTTACCGCCAAGCACTAAGGAAGCTACCCACCATGACGCAGAAAACGCCCCGTAATCCTTCGAATCGTCTGCTGCTGCCGATCGTCAAGCGCGAGCCGGAAAAGACGAAGCTCCCCGTGCAGCTCGCGCAGGAGATACACGCCGATTTGCTCGCGTACCAGCGGGCCTATCAGGAAATGAACGGCGTAGAGCTATCGCTTGATTTCATCATCGAGCACGTTCTTATCCAGCACATGAAGCGCGACAAGGCATTCCAGACGTGGAAGGCGGCCGCACCGAAGGCGGCCGGCTCGAACTGATCGCATCAACTAGCACGGAGGACAGAATCAGGTGAAAGGCGATACGTACAGGCACCTCAGCGCCGAGCTGCAAAAGTTGGAGCGGCGCATCGAGAGTGCAAGGCAGGACGAACGGCAAAACGTTTTGCAGGAGATTCGCGAGAAGATGACCGAGTGGGACATTACTTCGAACGAACTCCGACGCTATCGACGTGGCACGTACCACATGAAGCCGGTTGTCGCGAAGTATCGCGACCCGGCCACCGGTCGCGAATGGAGCGGCCGGGGCCATGAGCCGGGCTGGATCGCCGGCAAGGATCGCAGTCTGTTCCTCATCGAGGACGACGATGCACCGGCCGGCACGCTGCGCGCCGTTCGCGCTGATTAACTCTCTCAGGCTCCGCCGGCGGCGGAGTTTTCGACGGTCGCTTCGGCGGCCGGTTTTTTTGCACGTCGCAAAACTCCTCAGTCGTCCGGCCAGCGTTCGCGGGCCTTGCTGTCCTCATGGGCTGCCCAGGCGTCACGCCAGCCGCTTCGCCAGGCCGAGAAGTCAGCCGCGCTCGAAATCAGCCCCCCTCACCTCACATCGGCTATACTCCCGTCGACTAGTCGACAGAAGACGGAAATTTCATATGACTACGCCAAAAGTAGACGTGCGCAAAAACGCCAAGAACGAAGGCGAGACACAGATCGTAGGCATTCGCATGACCCCGGCGCTTGCGCAGGAGGTGAAGATGGAAGCGACTAAGCGCGGCATCACGCTGAAAGTCCTATTCGCCGAACTGTGGGAAAGCCACAAGCACAGCGCACACACATGATTCACATCCAAACAGAAAACGACCTGATCGCCATTGCTGCGGCATTGGTCGGGAGTTCGACTGCCCTTTCTGCTGGCGAAAGAGCATTGAAAAAGAAAGTCGGACGGCAAATTGTTGAGCCAGCCTGCGTGGACGGCATTCGCAACGATATTCTTGCCGGAAACGATCCGCTGGGTAACGCATTCGCCTACGTCCGTTCGGCTGTCCAGCGTCGTGAGACAGGGGCCGTCTACACCCCACCGGCTATTGTCCGTTCGATGATGGCTTGGTTAGTCGCTCAAGGCGCGCCTGCCCGTATCGTTGATCCAGGGGCTGGCTCGGGGCGCTTCATCCTCGCCGCAGGAGCGGCCTTTCCCGACGCACAACTCATCGCCGTCGAGATGGACCCGCTCGCCGCCCTGATGCTTCGCGCCAATCTGAACGCACGCGGTTGGACGGACCGGGCAACCGTGCTGGTCAAGGACTATCGCGAGGTCAAACTCCCTAGCTGCCACGGCGTGACGGCGTTCATTGGTAATCCGCCTTACGTGCGGCACCATGACATTGCCGAGAACTGGAAAGCCTGGTATGCCTCGAACTTCGCGCGATTCGGCATCAAGGCGAGCGGCCTCGCGGGTCTGCATCTGCACTTTTTCCTGCAAACGCGTCTGCTCGCGAAAGAGGGCGACGTGGGCGCGTTCATCACATCGGCCGAGTGGATGGACGTGAACTACGGCTCTGCACTGCGTCGGCTGCTGCTTGATGAGCTAGGCGGCATCGCAGTGCATGTGCTTGAGCCAACCGTCGAAGCGTTTCCTGGCACGCAAACAACGGCTGCGATCACCTGCTTTCGCGTCGGTGAGACGGCCAAGCCGGTGCGCGTTCGCGATGTTGGCGAACTGAAACAACTTAATGGCTTGACCAAGGGCTCCGACGTTCCGCGCGAACGGCTGCACGCTTCTCCGCGCTGGTCGATCATCGTTCGCCCGTCCGAGGTTGCCACGGACGGCGATATCGAGCTTGGCGAACTGTTCCGCGTGCACCGTGGTCAGGTCACGGGTGCAAACGATATCTGGATTGCGGGCGACCATGCGAAGGGCCTGCCCGAGCGCGTCAAACTGCCCGCAGTCACCAAGGCCAAAGATTTGATTCAGGCCGGGGCGAGGCTGCAATCGGCAGAGGACCTGCGGCGTGTCATTGATCTTCCTGCCGAGCTGGATGAATTCACCAAAGAAGAACGGCGCCGCATCAACGCCTTCCTGTCTTGGGCGAAGCTCAACGGCGCGGATCAGAGCTACATCGCGCAACACCGCAAAGCCTGGTGGTCCGTGGGTCTCAAGGCTCCGGCCCCGATCCTGTGCACGTATATGGCCCGTCGACCGCCTCAATTTACGCTCAATACGTGCGACGCGCGACACATCAACATCGCTCACGGACTCTACCCGCGCGAACCGCTGGCCGAAGGTGTCATGGCGAAGCTGGTGACGTGGCTGAACAAAAACATCAACATGGGGAGCGGCAGAACCTATGCCGGCGGCTTGACGAAATTCGAGCCGAAGGAAATCGAACGTCTGCGAATCCCAAGCCTTGAAACACTTCTTGCATGACAAGCACACCTCCCCGATGGACCCTAGACGAACTTACCGAAGACGCCAAAATCTCAGCAGGCCACTTTCGGGCAGAGCGCCTGACGGTCAGTGACTCTTGGGAAACGCACTACACGCAGGCGCGCGCCAAATTTGAGTTGCTTTTCAAGAAACTAAGCGACCTCAACCCTACTGCGATTACTGACGACAATCTCGCCGAAGCCTATGGCTTAGGGCTCGGCGAAGCGCTGCGCTATCTGGCAGGCCCGCCGATCTCAGACGACGATTTGCAGGTCATTGCCGACGTCGACTCAATCGCTCCGGGGGTTCTCAAGTTAAAGAAGAACGCCGAAATGCTGCGCAAGGTGTTCGATGTCATTTCGCGCGTGATTGATCCTCATCGTTTTCCGTGGATGGAAGCAGGCGGCTCACCAACCAAGCAGCAGCGCGAGGCGGCGCTGTTAGCCTCGTCCGTGCTCTTGGCGGCGCAGCGCATCGCCACGGAGCGACGCCACGACGGCAAGAACGATCAAGAGACGACGGTCAAGGACTATCTTCGCACCCAGGGCTTCACCGAAGTCCCGCCCGTGGCAATCAGCACGATCGTCAAAGGGCCGAATATGAATGAGTTTTGCGCAGAGTGTCAGCTCGGCGAGCGCAAGGCGGATGTTGTCGTACGTCTGCACGACACACGGCTTATGGCGATAGAGTGCAAAGTGTCGAACAGCTCCACCAACAGCGTGAAGCGTTTGAACAACGATGCCGCTGTCAAGGCGGAATACTGGCTCAAGCAGTTCGGCACTGCGCAAGTCGTTCCGGCTGCTGCACTCGCGGGTGTCTTCAAGGTTCTTAACCTCGAACAAGCGCAAGCGCGCGGGCTATCCCTGTTCTGGTCGCACGATCTCGATAAGCTCGGCGCTTTCATCGAATCTACTAAATGATCTGCGTATGAAAAAAGGCCCGCGCAATGCGGGCCTGAAAAAATCTACCCCCGGTTCCGAGGACCGATGAAAAGCAAAGGGGGAGCCTGAGACCTTGCTTACTTGGCGATCCTCAGTCGTCCGGCCAGCGCTCGCGGGCCTTGCTGTCCTCATGGTCTGCCCAGGCGTCACGCCAGCCGCTTTCCCAGTCGTACCACTCAGGGGAGCGTGCGATATGGGGATTTTCCTGCTGCGCCTCGCCTTCGCGATAACCGCGATACCCCTACGTTTTCGCAACCACCTGCGCGCGAAGCGGGCGTAGTGCGCTTTGTCAAGCCGCTTCGTCGAGCAGGGAAATCAGATGGCGCTGCAATTCCACGCGGCACGCCATGAATCCGGCGACGATCTGGTCGACCATCGCGAGCCGCACATAGGTCTTCGGGTTATCCAAGACCTTGACGTTCTTCTTGACCAGCAGGAGGTCGTACCTGCCGTCGCTCGCGTCGATGGCAAGGTAGAACGCGCCCACGTGCTGCACGAAGTTTCGGCAGCTAGACAACTGCACGATCCACTTCGACTCGATGCCCTTCTGCTGCATCCAATCGTTTATCAGACGCTTGCGTTGCTCATCAGCGATTGGCTTGCCAACGTGCTCATGTATCGCGTGCATGAACTTCTTCATCGCGTCGATGCTGGCATCGAGCTCCGAGACAAGGGTGTGCAGGTCTGCGATCACCAGGTATTTCAGGTCGTTGTCGACTGGCAGGGCGACGCCCTCGTGGTCGGACGTGAATATATGCTCGTCCTTCACGTTGGCAATGATGTCCTTCGCCAGTGCGCCGAAATCATCCTGTAGGCGCTTCGTGATACGCGGCAGCAGGTTCAATCGGGTGGTGATGGCAAGCCCAGCGTCGCCAATCGTGGACGGAAGTGGCGGCATGCGCTTCTGATCGGCAGCCCGATGCCATGCGGTGTAGATCGGCAACACCCACTGGTCGCTGCCAAGTTCCTGGATATGCAGCCACTTCGTAATCTTCATGTCTCTCAACCCCCGGTTCGGTATGGTCGAAGCCGGCTAAGTGTACTTCGCGGGCGCTGCTCGGTGAGCGTTTGCATAAGTGCTTCGTGTGTGACGCGGCCTACGTACTTTTGTGCGCTTGCTGGTATCCGCGATGCACTGGCTCACGGAGTGAGCCACCCTGCCAACCGGCAGCGTTGCAAAACTCCTAAGTTGTGCAACGTCGCGCCGGCCGCCGTCAAACCCTTGTACGGTCGAGGCACGCCATGTTGCAAAACATAGTCTTGTATTAGGAATGATGTGCGACTATGATTTGCAACGTGGCGCGCAGTGTGAGCGTGCCGAGCGGTCAGCAACCACCCGCGCCGTTGCGCGCCGATATCGGGAGTGACGATGGACAAGAGCAATCGGGATTTCAAGAGCATGCTCAGCAAGATTACCGAAGCGGTGATCGACACTAGCAGTCCAGATTTCAAGCACATGCTCAGCAAGGCGCGCGACGCCGCAGCCGGCGGCATCAATGCCATGTCTAAGGGCGAAGCCCTCGCGGCCGCGCTCGTTCTCAACCGGCCTGACTGGCTCGCTGCGATGAACCACACGATTGCCG
>NZ_JBCHAA010000031.1:0-39128 GCF_053525655.1 Trinickia camelliae | reverse complement strand
ACCCCTGGCTGTAGTTGCCGGTGATCGTCATGGCGTTGTTCACTTGCAGCGTCGCCGCGCTGTTGGCGACCGTATGGCTGCCGACCTTGACGTTGTCGTTCAGCAGCAGGTTGCCCGAGCCGAACACCACATTCGACGCCGTGTTCGTGATCGTGCCGATCGTCCCGCCGAAACCGGTCAGCGTGCCGAACGTCGAGCCCGACCCGCCGTTGACCACCAGATCGTGCGCCGAGTCGTTCTCGATGTTGCCCGCGATCACGCCCGAGTTAGTCACCGTGCCGAGCGTGCCGTTCGACTTGTTGTAGATCGCGTAGACGCCGCCGGTAATCGTGCCGCTGTTGGCAAGCGTGCCGATCGTGCCGTCGTTGTAGATGGCCGTGCCCCCGGTAATCGTGCCGCTGTTGATCAGCGCGCCAATCGTCCCGGCGTTGGACAGCGCGCTGGTGCGGCTCCCGCGTAAGACCCCGCTGTTGGCAAGCGTGCCGATCGTGCCGGCGTTGTAGATGGCCGTGAGCCCGGTCACAGTGCCGCTGTTGCTCAGCGTGCCGATCGTCCCCCGATTGCTGACGCCCGTGAGACCGCCGGTGATGGCGCCGCTGCTGTTCAGCGTGCCGATCGTGCCGTAGTTGAGGACGCCATGCATGTTTCCGCTGAGCGTGCCGGTGTTCGTCAGCGTGCCGATGGAGCCTGTGTTCCAGACGGCGCCGAACTGCAACGTGCTTCCGCTGACAGGCGAACTCTCGGTGATCGCGCCGCTGTTGCTCAGCGTACTGATCGTGCCGCCGTCGTTGTGGATGCCGGCGCTGGCAACGCCGCTGATCGTGCCGCTGTTGGTCAGCGTGCCGATCGAGCCGCCGCTGTCGATCCAGATCCCCGTGACGGCGCCGCTGATCACGCCGCTGTTGGTGAGCGTGCTGATCGTGCCCGCGTGGTTGTACACGCCATAGGCGAGGCCGCTGATCGCGCCGTGGCTCTCGTTGGTCAACACGGTGATCGTGCCTTCGTTACGGATGGCTTCGAGGCCGCCCTTGATCAAGCCGCTGTTGTCGAGCGTGCCGATCGAGCTGGTGGAGGTGTAGTTGTTGACGCCGTGTGCGTTCCCGCTGATGGTGCCGCTGTTGGTCAGCGTGCCGAGCGCGCCCTGATTCCAGACGCCGCCGCCCATGGCCGCCGAGCTGCCGCTGAGCGTCGAGCTGTCCGAGATGACGCCGCTGTTGCCGATCGAGCCCGTCGCGCCGGTGATGTAGACGCCGGCGACGCCGCCGTGGATCGAGCCGCTGTTGGAGAGCACGCCAAGCGAGCCGCCGACGTAGACGCCGCCGCCGGCAACGCCGGTGATCGCGCCGCTGTTGGAGAGCGTGCCGATCGTGCCCAGGTTGTTGATGCCGGAATAGCCGCCGAGGATCGTGCCGTCATTGCTCAGCTTGCCGATCGTGCCGGCGGAGATGGAGATGCCGTAGCCGCTGCTGGCGGTGTTGCTGATGATGCCGCTGTTGCTCAAGGTGCCGAGCGTCGCGCCGGGGACCGACTGCACGGCGGCGGTGGCAGTCGATACTACGTTAATCGACCCGCTGCTCTGAACCGTCAAATCGCCGAAGGCCCAGACCACCGGGCTGGTCTGAGCGCTGGAGATGGTCTGGGCATGCGCCGCGGCGGGCGCCATTGCCGCCAGCGCGGCCGTCACGGCCAGGCTCACGGCCCTCAGTTTCAAGTCGAACGACGGTCGTTTCCCACCCCTGCTGCGCGCGCGGTCCATTTTCCCCATACCCCTATGCATTTTGGTTTTTAAGAATCGGCACAAGTATAGGGATGCGAACCACGCTCTTCTGTAGCCCAAATGTGCTACATCGGCGACGTGCCGATCGCTCGTAGAATCGCGTTCATATGCAAGCCGATAACATCAACCAGGAACCGTCGGTCATTCACGTCGCGATCGTCGAAGACGACTCCGGCTTTCTCCATGCTTTGGGAGAAGTGCTGCGGACGACGGCCGATATGCGTCTGACCGGCGCCGCCGTGACGCGCGCCGAAGGGCTCGCGCTGCTCGATGGCCCGCCGTCGGACGTGCTGCTGGTCGACCTGGGTTTGCCCGACGGCTCGGGCATCGACGTGATCCAGGCCGCCGCCCGGCAATGGACGGCCTGCAGCATCATGGTCACGACCAATTTCGGGGACGAACAGCACGTCATGCGTTCGATCGAAGCCGGCGCGGCCGGCTATCTGTTGAAGGACAGCTCGCCCGCGCGGATCGTCGACGAGATCCGCAGCGTCGCAACCGGCGGCAGCTCGATCAGCCCGATCATCGCGCGGCAGATACTCGCCCGTCTGCGGCAAGACGGTAAGCCGGACGCAGCGCCTGCGTCCCTGCTATCGGCCCGCGAGATGGAAGTGCTGGACTTGATCACCAAGGGCTTCAAGACCCAGGAAATCGCCACGCTGATGAATCTATCCCCCGTCACCGTGAGGACTCTCGTGCGGCGCATTTACAGCAAGGTCTAAGTCACATCGAAGGCGGAAGCGATTTTTCAAGCTCGAATAGTTAAGAGAATTCTTAAAAAGAATTTAAAAAACTGAGACGCACAATCAATTTTCAAAAGAGGGCTGGCCCTATACTCGGCCCGTCGACGCATCGGGGGATGGCGTCGACACTCACCAGCATAGCCGCCCAACAAATGGGCTTGCCACCGCGCAGCGGCACGGAACCGTGACGGAAACCGCCGTCATCCCTCATCGATCGGGATGACGACGCGTCATCGCACCCACTCCGTTTGCCCGCGAGAATTTGATCATGCATTCCCAGCATGTAGACGACATAAACACCGCGCTCGCTGAACCGGAGACGCGGCTCATCCACGTCGCAATCGTCGAGGACGATGCTCACTTGGCCGATGCCTTGAGTCAGGCCGTGCATGGCGCACCCGACATGCAGTTGACCGGTGTGGCCGGCACCCGCGCCGAAGCGCTCGCGCTGCTGGAGGGTCCACCGTCGGATGTGCTGCTGGTCGACCTGGGGTTGCCCGACGGCTCGGGCATCGATGTGATCCACGCCGCCGCCCGGCAATGGACCGACTGCAACATCATGGTCAGCACCAGTTTCACCGACGAACGGCACGTGATGCGTTCGATCGAAGCTGGCGCGGCCGGCTATCTGTTGAAAGACAGCTCGCCCGCGCGGATCGTCGACGAGATCCGCAGCGTCGCAAACGGCGGCAGTCCGATCAGCCCGATCATCGCGCGGCAGATACTCGCCCGTCTCCAGCAAGGCAGTAAATCGGAAGCCGCGCCTGCGCCCCTGCTGTCCGCACGCGAAAAGGAAGTGCTGAGCTTGATCACCAAGGGCTTCAAGGCGCAGGAAATCGCCACGCTGATGCACCTGTCTCCCTTCACCGTGCGGACTTTCGTACGGCGCATCTACAGCAAGCTCAAGGTCACCTCGAAGGCCGAAGCGATTTATGAAGCCAGGACACTGGGTCTGTTAGCGGATTAGGAAGGGGATGCTGGGGTATGTGCTGTGCCGTTTGCTCGAGATCGAGACCCGCCGAGAGGACTTCTGAATGATCCGTAGTCCTTTACGTATTTTTCCTGTAGGGATTTTCCTATTCTCCATGGCGCTGCTGGTTGCCGTCGGTGTCTGGTACACGGAAGCGGGCCGCACGCAACCGCTCGAGACAGCCGTACATCTCACCGAGGCCGATTGGCAGGTGACCGAAGCGCCGGATTTCAGCGCGCCGCCGCACGTGTTCGACAGCCGCGTCCTGCCGGATGCATGGCGCCGCGTGACGCTTCCCTCAGCCTTGCCTGATGCCGGGCCGCGTCCGAACAACACGAACCTCGCCCTTCACGCCGCCGGCCCCGTACGCGTCACATGGCTCAGATTGTCCATGCGCGGATTGCGCATTGCCCCCGGGCCGTTGGTGCTGTACAGCGCGCGCCTCAAAACCGACGGCACTATTGCGGTGTATGTCGACGGCCGGCTGGTGGATCGGGAGCAGGAACAAGGCCCGCTGTGGAACAGCCTGTTCACGCCGCTATGGATCGTCGTGGACAGCAGCGCCGGCGGCTCGCGGCCGGCCGAGATTCTGATCCGCCTGGAACACACCTCCGACACCGCGGTGGCCCTGTCCTCGTTTTGGCTGGGTCCCGCCGACGCACTGCGCGGCAGCTACTACATGCGCCAGTGGCTGCAGCGCGAGCTGCCGGCGACAGTCGGCGCGGCGTTCCTGGCGATGGGCATTTTTTCGTTGTTCGTGTGGTTCAGGCGCCGCCACGAAACCGGCTATCTGCTGTTTTTCAATCTCGCCGCCACCGCTTTCGTTGCCCATCTGCACTACTACGTCAGCTTGCCGGTCACCAGCGACTGGTTTGCCTGGCTGACGATCAACTCGCTGTTCTGGCTGATCGCGGCCGTGCATTTCTGCCTGCGCCTGCTGCACGGCCGTGCGCTCAAAGGGCTGACCATCGCCGTGGTCGGCATCACCGGTCTGCTCACGGTCTTGACGCTGCCTTTCGTGGCGGTGTTGCCGGTGCTGCCGAGCGTGCCCGTCATCGTTCCGGCGATCTATGCGGTTGCCTTGCTGATGGCCGCGGCAGTCGGCGGGGTGAACCTCTTCACCGCGTGGCGCCGCTCCAGCGAGGCACGGCTGATCGCGGTGGGCGTGGGCCTGTGCGTGCTTCTCGGCCAATCCGACTGGACGCTGTACAACAACGTCGTCAGCCTGGAGGGCTGGTTCCTGGGGGCCTACACCAATGCCGTCACGTTCGGCATGTTCGGTGTCCTGATGTACCGGCGCTACGTCAACGCCATCGAAGAGGTCGAGCAGGCCAACGCCAACCTCGCACGACGCCTGACCGCGCGCGAAGCCGAACTCGAACTCAGCCACCAACAGCTGCGCGAGGCGGAGCGGCGGCAGACCATCAGCGACGAGCGCCAGCGCCTGATGCAGGACATGCACGACGGACTCGGTTCGTCGCTGATCAGCGCGATTCGTTCCGTCGAGCGTGGCGACGCGAGCGACATCAGGGTCTCGCAGATCCTCAAGCATTGCCTCGACGACCTGAAGCTGACCATCGATTCCATGGAGCCGGTCGAAGCCGACCTGCTGCTGTTGCTGGCCACGCTGCGTTTCCGGCTGGAACCCCGGCTGGAAGGAACAGGCATCCGGTTGTCGTGGGAAGTGCGGGAGCTGCCCGCCCTGACCTGGCTCGACCCGTCCAGCGCGCTGCATATCCTGCGCATCGTGCAGGAGAGCATCGCCAACATCCTGCACCACACCCATGCCAGCGAAGTCCGGGTGAGCACGGCAGTCGAGCGGGATGGCGTCCAGGTCGCCGTCGAAGACAACGGACAGGGCTTCGACGTCGTAAGCGTGTTGGGGACTACGGCGGGACGCGGCCTCGCCAACCAGCAGCGCCGCGCGCAGGCCGTCGGCGGCACGGTTTCCTGGCATTCCGGAGCGGCCGGGACGCGCTTCGTTCTCTGGCTGCCGCTCGCGCGCAACGTATGCGAAACGTAAGGTGGAGCGACGATCTTAGGGTAATCTTGCGCAGTTCTGTTCTGCCACCGGATCCCTATTCATGCTCGCGAACGGCATCGCTTACAACCGATTCGATGTTGCCGGACTGCCGCCGTCGCAGCAGCTGCTAGCCTATTGGGAGCAGCTTGGCCATGTTATCGAGGTGGTGCCGTCGCTCGAGCAGATCGGACAGCCCTTTGCCTGCATCAACGACCGTTACGAAATCGGCGAATTCCGTATCAGCGACACCTTTACGGACACTGTCCTATTCGAACGCACCATCGCCCGCATTTCGCGCGACAACGTACGCAGCATCGGCTTTACCATCTTCTTGGACGGTGACGCGCATTCGATAATCACGCACGCCGGGAAGCGCGAGTCCACATTATTCGCGGGCAGCGTACTCGCCACGGACCAAGATCAACCCTCACGCGTGATGCGCCAGGCGTGCCGGTACATTACGCTGGTGGTGCCCCGCTACGTGCTCGAGCACGTGTTCTCGGACCCGGGAGCGATACACGGCCGCGTGCTCGACCCGCGCAAACCTGGCACGAGGCTTATCGTCCAGCGCGCCAGAACGCTTGTCGAGAACTTCCGCTATATGGTGTTCGAGGACGCTCATCGCAGGCTCGCCGGCCTCGTTCAACTGATCGTCGCCGCGTTCGGGGACGAGGCGGGTTTGAGCGGCAATCAGCGGGCCGTCGGCCGCGCGTTGATGTTCGATCATGTGCGACGCTATGTTCGCGCCAACCTGCAGGAATGCGAATTATCGCCTGAGAGCGTCATTGAATCGCTAGGGCTCCCGCGTAGCACGATTTATCGGCTGTTCGAACATGAAGGCGGGCTCGGTGCTTACATCCGCGATCTTCGCTTGCGCACCGCCGCAAACGACCTCGTTCGAAACCCGATCACTCCCATCAAAGACATCGGCTATTCACTCGGCTTCAAAAGCGCCGCCCACTTTACGCGGGCCTTTCAGGGCGCCTATGAGATCACGCCTAAAGAAATGCGTCTGAATCACTACCGGTATCGCCACGCTTAACAGCCAATGCTGTAGCGCGGATCAACCGAACAGGTATCCCGAGCCGCGAATCGTGCGGATCATCGAGCGCTCTCCGGCGACATCGATCTTCTTGCGCAAGCGTCCGACGTGCACGTCGATCCGATTCGTGCCGGGATCGAAGCGGCAGTCCCAGACGGCTTCGAAAATCATCGTGCGCGTCAGGATTTGCCCGGCGTGCGCCATCATGAACTCGAGCACGCGCCACTCGGTGGGCTGCAGATCGAGCTCGTGCTCGCGATACTTGGCTTTGCGCCGCACGAGGTCGAGTTCGAGCGGCCCCTGGCGCAGCTTCGTTTCGGTCTTCCCCGCCCGCAACCGCCGTCGCAGCAGGACTTCCACGCGCGCTGACATCTCTTCCGGCGAGAACGGCATCGGCAGATAGTCGTCGGCGCCCGCACGCAATCCCTGAATGCGTTGATCGACCTCCGACATCGCGCTCATCATCAACACCGGCGTCTCCATGCCGATGCCGCGCATCGTCGCGACGATCGTCAAGCCGTCGAGGTCCGAGAGAGTCCGCTCGAGCATCACCACGTCGTAGTCGCCCCCCATCGCCTTCGTCAGTCCCTCGCGGCCCGTGTGGACGACGTCCACGGTCAAGCCGCTCGCGGTGAGCGTACGCACGACGTCCCGAGCGATCCGTTCGTCGTCTTCGATCGTCAATACCTTTGCCATGTTTGCCCCGTCACGTCACCACCGAAGGACCGTAGGCCCAAGCAGCGCCCCGGCGGCCGTCGGAATCGACATTCCGATCAGATACCAGGTCGCCCAGAACGGCACGCTCATTTCCGGGCATCGCAGACAGTAGGCAAGCGCACCGATCGTACCCGCGACAAGTCCGGCTACCGCGCCTGTCAGCCGAAGCCGCGTCGGCGCGAGAGCGCGCATCGACCACAACGCGGCCGCGAATGCCGGTAACGAGATCAGCGCGATGTTAAAAGAACACGAGCGCCACGTGCGACCCATCAGCAGATGCTCACGCGTGCCGGGGGGCGCGAGCCAGAGCACCAGTAGTGCGGCAAGCCACACGAGCGCCACCGGTGTCGCGAGTCCGGCCCACCAGTTGCCGACGACCCTGCCGGGTCGCCCGAGGCGCACGGCGGCCGCCAACGCCGCAACTGCGAGACATGCCGGCCACGCGAGCTTCGCCCAGAACAGCGGCGCATGCAGGAGAACGGCGATATCGTGCCGCACGCCGTAACCGAAAATCACGATCGCCAGCGCACCCATTGCGCCGACCGTGAGCGCGCCGCCGAAGCGCTTTGCGGCAACATGTCGTTCGACAGGCGCAACGCCTGTTGCGAGCATCGAAATCAGATCATCTGTTTTCATCAGCATGTCCTCCGAATCTTCATGGCCAAAGCTTTGAGCCCGCGATGCACGCCTACTTTCACCGCCGATTCCGATAAGCCGGTCAGGCGCGAGGTTTCCTCGACGGATAACCCTTGTAGCTTGACGTGCACGATCGGCAAACGCTGACGGTCCGGCAGTTGGTCGAGCAGCTTGTGCACATCGCGTCGTGCGTCGGCCGGTTCCGTGTCCGATGCGGCGAAGAGTTCGGCTTCGTCATCAAGGGGTTCCTGCAACGCTTCGCGACGCGATCGTGCGCGCAGATGGTCTGTCAGCTTGTAGCGCGCAATCGCGTTTATCCAGGCAGTCAGCGGTTCGTCCGGACGCCAGGTGTGGCGCCCGTTATGCACGGCCAGCAAGATTTCCTGCACGACGTCTTCGATATCGCACGGCAAATAGTGCAGCCGTTTGCGCAGCAAGGCGCGCAGATGTCCTGTCAGATCCTGCAAAAACGCGCGGTAAGACGCGGCATCACCTTCCAGTGAACGAATCAACAAGGTTCTGAGCCGTTCCTCGACTGGACGCAACGGTCCGGCGTGCGTCTCGTGCGTCACGTTGTTGACACGACGCTGAGTTTCGAATTCGGACGCACGCGCGCGGTCAACTCGCGTAATCGCTCGCGCCCGCGTGAGAGCCGCGACATAACCGTTCCAACCGGTATGCCGAGCACTAGCGCGGCGTCCGCGTAACTCATGTCTTCAAGACCGACCATCAGCACCACTTCGCGCTGTTCTTCCGGAAGCATTTGCAACGCGCTGTCGAGGTCTCGCACTTCGAGACATGAAATCTGATTGCCGCTCACTGCGTACCCGGCGTTCGCGATCCCGTCTTCCTTGAAGGCTGCAGGCGACGTCTGCCGCGAAGCCTGTCTCCGATCGTCGACGAAGACACTGTGCATGATCGTCAACAGCCATCGGCGCGGATTCGTGCCACATCGAAATTGCGTCGCGTCGCGCAGACTTCGCTCCAGCGTGTCCTGCACCAAATCGTCGGCGCACCCACGGTCGCCCACCAGCGCGTGCGCGTAGCGGCGAAGACGGGGTACCTGCTCCACAATGTCGTCCTGAAGTGCCATCGCCTTCCCCTACTTCCGCCCACGGCGGCCGAGCCAGCCGTCGACAGCAAACGGTCCCGATCCGCCAAACATCAGCGCGACAAGACACGCAAAATAAAGCAGATCGGTCTCGTAGCCCGGTGGGCCGAACTGCGCACCGGCTGACGTGACAGCCATCAGCTTGATCGACGCGAACCCGTATTGAAGGTGCACGGTCAGCGTTGCAACCATCAGCACAACGATCATTGGCAGACTGACGAGCGGTACGAATGCACCGGCGAGAATCGCAAGACCGCCAACCAGTTCGACGACGATGGTCGCCCACGCCATGAGGTGCGGCGCCGGCACGCCGAGCGCATGCAAAATCCCGGCAAACGCGTCCGGATGTTTGAGAATTTTTGCGTAGCCGTGCTCCATGAACCCATAGCCGACAATCAGACGCAATGGCAGCGGCGACCATCGCGCAAGGCCCCAGCGGTCTGTCAGCCAGGCGGGATCGGCGAAACGAAACAGGGGGCGGACAGCGTTCATGCGCAAGGACTCCTGATGAATGTTAGAAGAGAACACCGTGCGATGCAGACAGGTTGTGCATCGCGCTCTCTTTGTAATTCGTCGGCGATGGGTGCGCGGTTACAGTGAGGCTGAATATTTTTTCTTGACGCCCGCCCGCGCGAGCTGTTGCCGGTCGCGTGCTGGTAACAGCCGCCTCGGACAGGGCTTACCGGTCCCCAATGTTGCTTTGAGGGGCAGCTTTACGTTACTGGCGGACTGCAGGGCATGCCGCAACTCACGCTGCGCCGAGCATCGATCCGATGAGCACAATCATCAACACCAGGCCGGTAATCGCGCTGAAACGATAGTCGCGTTGATGCAGGAAAACGCCGAGCATCAATACTAGGCGCATGATCGGGAGCAGGATGAAGAGCGCGACCCCTGCAGTCATGATATGGGCGGCAACGACAGCTATTGCGGAGAACCCATCGCGAGCCCAGGGGCCGAGCAGCGCCATCGCGAGTCCTGCTGCGACCGTACTGGCGGCCAGCCACGTGCCGTCGTGTAGAAGCCGGGCCAGCCACCGTTCAAGCGCTGACGCATTCGCTGCCTTGTCGTTCATGCCGAAGCGCCGAAAAGATGAACGCCAAATGCCTCGAGCAGCATCTGCACTGCAAGGACTGCGAGCACGACGACGAAAAGCACACGCAGTTTGTCGCTCGCTACCCGCATGAGGACGCGGGCTCCGAGTATCGCGCCCACAACCGATCCCAGCGCCACGGGCGCAGCAATCGCGGTCACGATTTCGCCGCGCATGAAGTAGGCACCGGCGCTGGCCGCCGCCGTCACTCCAATCATGAAATTCGACGTTGCGGAGGAAACCTTGATTGGCAGACGCAAAGCCGTATCCATTGCCGGAATCTTGAGGACGCCGCTGCCGATGCCAAGTAACGCCGAAATCAGTCCGGCGCCATACATCAAGAACATGCCGAGCCCGACGCGATGCACGCGATATTCGATCTCGCGTCCGAGCGCATGATCCGGGTAGCGAGAATCCAGGTGTAACCCGGCACTCCACGAATTGATGCTCGCGGCGCAGGCACCAGTGGCAGGATCGGAACGCCTCGCAAGCATTTGCTGTGTCGACAGCATCAGGACCACGGCGAAAATGAAATAGAGCACGGGTACTGGAATGAGACCGCTCAACACCACGCCGGATAACGCCCCTAGCGTCGTGGCAGTTTCCAGAACAATCGCAAGCCGGACGTTGGTCAATCGACCGCGAAGAAACGGCGCGGCGCCGCCACAGGAACACGCAATCACCGAAACGATGCTGGCACCCACTGCGACATGAATATCGACGTGACCGAATACGGTCAGGATCGGCACGATGAAAATGCCGCTCGCCATGCCCAACATCCCGCCTAGCGCACTAGCCCCGAACGACACGGCGAACAGCCAGAGTACATAACCGGTGTCCATAGGAGAGCCCACGCCGCGCTACTGGCCGTGCGGCTTGCGCCGGGTAAGGCGGGTCACGAACTGGATCTGATCGCCGCGGTAGTAAAGCTTTTCATAGTCGACGGGACGGCCCCACTCACTGTACGACGTGCGTTCAATGAGAAAAATCGGGCTACCCACCTTGATTTCAAGTGCTCGCGCGACAACCTTATCCGCGGCGACCGCTTCAAGTCTGTACTCTGCCTCCCGTAGCGGCACATCGTACTTCTGTTCAAGCAACGAAAAGATCGGTTCGGATTCCAGATCATTCTCAAGGATCTTTTCGCCGATGTCCTTTGGCAACCATGTCTCGTCGAACGATAGCGGTGTTCCGTCAGCGATGCGTACGCGTTGAATGTGGACCACCGACGCCCCTGCCTCAAGCGAAAGCTTGCGAGCGACAGGATCGCTAGCAATTTCAATTTGCTTGCCGAGCAGCCGCGCTGTTGGATGGCGGCCATGCACGCGCATGTCCTCGACAAAGCCGCTCAGTTCAGTGAGTTCTTGCGTAAGGCGCGGTTGCGATACGAATGTGCCCTTACCGCGGCGGATTTCAATCAATCCCCGGTTGATCAAATTCTGTATGGTCTTCTGAAGGGTTGTCCGACTTATTCCGAAGGTTGCCAGCAAGCTGGCTTCATTGGGCAGTTGCGCTCCCGGCGGGTAAGTCCCGTCGGCAATACTGGCCATCAGGGCGGCTTCCACCTGCGCGTAAAGGGGAAGTTGGCTGTCGCGAGTCGCATTCATATAGACATCATGACGTCATGACGTCTCCGTGTCAAGGCGGGGCAACGCCCTCGCTGAAAAGGTGCGAGGAACCTTAATGTGAAACGCGAAGGTCAAGCGCGACGTTCTGAAGGGTGAAGCCACTCCCGTCGCCCCGCGTGTCCTGGTAGAAACTTACGCTCCAACGTTTCGTCATTGGCTCGATCGTGACGACGTCGTAGCACATCGGCTTGCCCTCGGCGCCGACACTAGATCCACATCCGACGACCGTCACCTCGCCGCCTTGCGTCGGCCGAACCGTCGCCAAGTGCGGGATGTGCTTGTGCCCATGGAGTACCAAGCCAACCTGTCGGCCGACGCACCAATTCACGAAGTCCTCCGATTCCTCGAAGGCGATGAACCGGTCGTCGCCGCCGAACCGGGCGAGGATGCGCTCGTATAGCGCGGTTGGCTGCGAGCCATAATTCACCGGATGGTGATGGACGAGCGCGATATTGAAGTAATCGCGTACCTGCTTTCTGCGATGAATTTCATCATCATGCTTTTCGGCCCGCGAAAGACGCTGGCGCAAACTCACGCGGCCGCGAGCGAGATTTCCAGTCTCGCTCGAATTAAACGACAAGAACACGGTCTGCATATCGTGATCAACGTCGATCGGTGACCAATCAAGGTCGGTGACGTAGTCGGCCTTTCTTCCAAGCCCGCCGATCGCGTTGCCCTTGGTCCGCATGTCGTGGTTGCCCGGAACCACCAGCAAGCGCTTTCTGGTACCGTCTTCGACGTCTCGGCGGAATTCGTCGAACGATGCGCGCAGGTCTTCCGATGGTGTGTCGAACAAATCTCCGGTCACCGCCACTCGATCAATCGAGGGAAGCAAGTCCCTCACATGTCGCTTGAGGTACGACCTACGTTGTGTCGCTTCCGCGAGGCCGATATGAAGGTCGCTGAGATGAAGAATGCGTTTGGAGCGTCGCCGGGACGCCTGGAACGCTATGGCGTCGTGTGTTGCGCTCAGTCCACCCGAAGCCGCGTTCAGCAAGTCATGACGTAGGAAATTGAAGGCGTCCTGCAGAGAAAGCCCGCAGGCGCTGCCGAGCCGCGTCCAAAAGAGGACGCCGGGCGGTGCGATGGGTTGATCCGCGAGGACCCGCAACGCCGGAAAGGGGTCAACGAACTGGGCGAGTCCAGGTTCGTATCGCTGCGAGGGAAGGAGAACCAGTCCGTTCGCGCCCGAACTGAAACCGGCCTCCCTGTAGAAGCGCTGTGTGGAGTCGTCGCGGCAATGGTCGTCGGCGGGAAGGACGAGCGCGTAGAAGTCGTAACCAGTGAAATATGTCCGGAGCGGATCCAGGTACCGCCTCGAATCCACCGGCAACTCATTGGCGGGCTCGCCGAACTGGAAGTTCAGACGATTGAACTGGTCTCGCGCCGCGTCTGCGACTTGCCGGGTCCAGTCGTCCGGAGATCCCTGGGTCGAACTGATGAGATTCTGGCCGTCGGCCAGCGACATCAGAAACTGCCCGATCGTATCCAGGTCCGAACGAGGTGCGGCGAGGCCGGTTTCGTCGGTCAGATACCCCACAAGATTGATATGGCTGAGATCGAATTGCGCGCCCATGCTCCCCACCCCGCTAAGCCAGATCGCTCGACAATTCCCATTTGGGCGACCCATCCGCCTTTGGTCGCCATCAAAATAGCCGGACTCCGGTCCCACCAGAGGGCGGATTGACGTGAGGATGGTGCCCGCGAGACACCATGGTCGTCGCCTCGACCGCTATGATCGGCCTCGGCGGTGCGAATCCAGCCCATTATGCATCGACGCGGGCTCACTTCTCCTGTCGGTCGCGCCTGCTGATGACCCTGAACACTTGGAGGTGATGCCAGCTATTGTTGGGACACTTTCTATCGGCGGATTAGTGAGTGCAATCAAAGTCTACTTCCCGTTAAGCGACATTTGCGAGCGACCGCAACTGGCCCTACCGGCAGCTCACCGCGCCCGACGGCGTCACTGCCGCATATAGCCCCCGCTGATCGGCAACCTTGTAGATCTTCTTGGCCGGCTTCAGCGCTCGCAACTGCATGTCTGTGAGCATAGGGGGCTGCTCGGACGTATACCGTCAACCGATACCATCAAACTGATTTGACGGTATCGGACTAGGCCGTCCGAGTAGGAAATGTCGGTACCGTCACCGATACCGACATTTCCACTTGGTATTGCCCGGCTCACAACAGACCACACCGGACAATGACCCCATGTTTTTTTAAGGAAAAACATGAAAAACCGGAGCTCCCGGAACGACTTGGGAGCAATCTAATTTATTCCCACGCGGAAGGGAGGTCCCTTTTTCGCGGTCGCCTCACGAACCCTGTACAGAGAAGGAATGTCCGTCTTCATGGGTTCACCGGTCATTATTGCACTTGCTTTCTCTAGTGATTCAAATGGACGCCGACTGAAAATCAGCCGACGATCTGCGGGCCTCGCTAAACGATTCAGTCTGGCCGAACCATCTTGACATTGCCCAGCAGAACATCCGACGAGCCTTCTGCTCGCCCGCGCACATTCACCTGCTCGAAGTACTCGTACCACCCGGAGGCCGAAATCTGGCGCTCGAATTCGCGCTGGAACTCGATATTCGGGACCCGATATACACAAAAAAAATCGTACGGCGCACGATGGTCCGTGTCGTGGGCGTTTTTGCCGTAGGCGATGACATCGACGCCGGCGGATTTCATTCTTTCCACGGACCCGATAACCTTCTTAATAAAATCGGTCCGCTCGTTTTCCGAACATCTGGCCCAGGCAGGACCGTAGTTGTAAAGTTCGACAAAAATCTGTTGCACGGATGATGCCTCCTGGTACGCTGAACGAAACTAGTCCTCGTTGACAGGGGGCGTGACGGCCAATGGCCCGCGGAGAAACCCGCGCCCGCGCCAACTCGCCACCCTGGTGTGAGCGATTCACTCAGCTTTCGAATGGGGCGTTGTTGATGAGGTCGCACAGATTCGGGCAACCGAAGCCATGAACATGACGATGTCCGATGTCGACCAAGCCCGTGCCAAAAGCAGTTTGGGGCTTTTTCCTGACGACTTCAACCAATGCTTCCGTGAACGCCGCCTTCAATCCAAGTCTGGGGTAGAGCGCGACTACATCATCGATCAGGGATGGCGTGAGTTCATTCAGTCCAAGCCCAAAAATGTCCGCATAGGCTCCGACGTGAATGAGCGCTACTTCGGGCTGCTTGCGATCGACGATTCCTGTTGATGTGTGGAGAGCGATTGCATCCCAGACCAGCTCGGCCTTGGATTTCGGATAGTTGTTCTCAAGTAGGAATCGGCTGGCAGCGTCAGCGCTATCCACCTCGAAGCGCTGATCTGCTGCGAACTCGTCAGTGAGGCTGAGGTCGTGCAGGATTGCGGCGAGATACACAAGCTCGCGGTCGTACGCCAACCCTCGCCGCTTGGCTATGAACTCGGCAAACCACCATGTCCGGTGTACGTGGTTAAGAAGTACTTTCGAATGGACCCGTTCGGCAAGCGATACCGCTTTCCGGGTAAGTGCAGAATCCGGAGGGGTCACTCCTCCGATAGTGGCCAGCGTATTCATGTGTTCTCCGCAAACGTGAGCTAAGCATGAGGGTCAGTTTAGGCACTCCCGGAGTGTCACAATTGACTGTTTTCGGTCGATTTGTGACAAAATCCGATCTGATGCTTAGCGCTGAGGCGAGAATGAGGAAGCGGATAGAGCGAGGTCAGCAGACGCAGGCTGGGCGGCAAAGGCGAGTCGTGATTTTGGGCTTGCCGTCGGTGGAAGCGATCGATGTGATCGGGCCAGCCGAAGTGTTTTCCTTGGCGAATCGGGTAATCGATGAGCCCGCCCCCTACAGGCTCGAATTGGTTTGCTGCAGTGCTGATTTGTGGCTGGAGAGCGAAGTCGGAATCGCACTACGCGCACACAAGACGCTTGAACAGGAGCAGCGTGCCGATGAAGCAGTGGATACGTTGATCGTTGCGTCTGGCTTTAGGTCAATTGAACGAGTTGATCCAGAAGCGGTTGCGTGGATCCAAGCCAAGTCGCCATCCGTGCGTCGAGTATGCTCGATATGCGTCGGCGCGTTCGCATTGGCGGAGGCGGGACTGTTGGATGGTCGTAAAGCGACAACTCATTGGGGTATGGCAGCACAATTGGCCGAACGTTACCCACGAGTCAAGGTCGATCCGACGCCTATCTGGGTGAAAGATGGCAATGTGTATACGTCGGCGGGTACATCTGCAGGAATCGACCTTGCTCTCGCTCTTGTGGCCGAAGACCTAGGAGATGATGTCGCGCTGAAAATCGCCAAGACTCTAGTTCTATTTCTTCGACGGCCGGGCGGCCAGGCACAATTTAGCGTTGCTCTTCAATCGCAGCAGCCAACGACCTCAAGCTTGGCCGAGTTATGCATTTGGATCGGCGAGCATTTGCATGCGGAACTTACGGTAGAGATGCTTGCGGACAGACTATCGACTAGTGTTAGGACGCTTATACGTACGTTCAAACGGGAATTAAACATCACACCTGCCAAGTATATCGAAGACGTGCGGCTTGAGGCTGCCTGCCGGGCGCTCGAGTTGGGGTTGAATTCCACCGACGAGCTCGCACGTCGATGCGGCTATCGAAGCGTCGACGTGCTGCGAAAGGCATTCGTTAGACGCATGGGCGTGAGTCCGAATGAATATGCGAGACGTTTTGCTCGGCATAGCGAACCGGCCTGAACGGCCTCTAGTCCGGCGCACCCGCTGCACACGCAGATAAACAAGGCGAAATGGTGCGTTTCGACGCCGGCTAAATGCCGTGTGTTCTAGACAATTTTGTAGCCGCCGCGAATCCATTGGAGAATCTCTGATGCGTACTGCTCCGCACGATCCTCCCAGACGAAGTGACCGCAATCGAACAGCAGCGAGCGGGTTCGGGGCAATGTTCGGTTCAGAACTTCAGCGTTTTCAGGGGGCACCAGCGGATCGTGTGCACCCCAGACGCTCAGAACTGGAGTGCGAATGCCAGGAAGTGCGGCTTGCAGAATTGGCAGATCGGCCGGATAGGCCCGGACATATGTCATCGCTTCCACGAAACGACGCCCCGCCGACGATGCCTGATAGTCCTCCACTACAAGAGAATCCGGCTTCACCTTCAACAGTTGATCGATCGCATCAAGAGCAATCACATCGCCACTGGTCGCTTCAAATGGGGCAGTCGAAGGAGCGTTGATCAAATCCTTCAACGTCCCAGCTACGAGCCCGGCGTCCGTGGCGCCGCTTCCAATCACCAGACTCTCGAACAGGTCGGGGCGTTCGCTCGCCGCGAAGAGAAGCGCGGACGTACCCACGTCGGGTGCGACTACATGAACACGGTCAAGGCTGAGTGCAGATAAAAGCTTCGGTATAAACGCCCCCATTGCGCGAGGCGACATCAACTGCGACCGACCTTCAGATTGACCGAAGCCTGGTAGGTCAACCGCAATGAGGGAAGCCTCAACCCCGAGAATCGGCCAAATCCGATGGAAGGCGTAGAGACTTTCCGGCCATGGGCTAGTGAGCACCAAGGGAATTCCCCCGACAGCTTGATGACGTTGAAAGCGGATTCTCAAGCCATCGACTTCGATGAATTCCACGCTGTCCATAGGTATCGGTTTCGTCATGTCAGTATCCAGTCCGCAGCGTGAAATTCGATGCTTCTAAATGGAATGACCAACGCTCATTCGATTACCGCGACTGAGCGCTGGCGCTAGACGAACTCTTCCAGTCCGTTCAGAACATTGTGTTTGCGTTATTCGCGTTCTTCGGCACCGGCTGCAGCACGTCCCAGTGCTCGACGATCTTGCCGTCGTCATCGAAACGGAAGATATCGACACCTGCAGTTTCCTGGCCAGCCCAGTTCAAATAACGCACATGGACGAATGCCAGATCGCCGTCGATTGCGATGCGCTTGACCTCGCAGGGAATAGGCCCAGTTTGGTTGATATAGCCAACAATGGCATCTAAGCCATCAGGGAATAACGGGTTGTGTTGGATATACGGGCCAGCCACGAGACTCGGATACAAACTTCCTTGACCCTGGTTGAAGACCTTGTCGTAGATGGTCTCGATCACTTGCTTGATGTGGTCCCTGCTATTCATGCTGGCCTCTGGGTCATCTAATAGCGACTCATTTAATCCGATCCATAGAAGATGATCCATACCAATATGAAGCAACTTCATACCATTTCGTCTCATTCTGCTACCACGGGGCGATGCGAGCATTGAACGAATGGTTGAAGGCGGTCCGCGCCGATGGCTTAGTGCTTGTGCGCACGCGCGTGGCCGGGCCGTGGGGGTTCGAAGTACCGTCTCGCGATGCCGTGGTGTTTCATTTCGCGGCGGAAGGGCGGGCTTTGTGCGCCAGGCCGACGCGGAACCCATGCGAAAGCGGCCATAGTCCAGAAGCCGGGCCCAGCGGCCGCTCCGGGTCGAGAGTACGCATCCGACCGCGGTGAGAGCTGACATTCGTGGTCGCGCAGGTGTGGATGGCTGAAGAGCGACCTGAAGCTGCCTTACGAACGGTGACATCTGAACGTCCGCAAAGGCCGATTTGCAGTCCGACGCACCCTGCTCAGCCGGGCCTCAGTCCCACGCCGCCAGCCTTCAAGCCCGCGCCCCCGCCCGCTCCGCTCTCAAGTCCCCCCGAAATCGTGCACCAGCGAAATCAGCAGAAGTACCAGCAGGATCAACGCCACCGTTTTCCAGAACGTCACCGGGCTGCGCTCGATCAACGGCCGCGTCGTAACCGGCTCCGTCTCGCTGCCTCCCGCCGCGAAACGATCGAGGTCGGCGCAGACTTCGAGCGCATCCTGATAGCGGCGCTCCGGATCGGTCTGCATCGCTTTCTCGAGCACGAGATCCAGCCATGCGGGCAGGTCGGGCCGGTGGTGATGCAGCGGCACGCGGCCGTTGAAGCCGTATGGCGAGCGCCCGCCGCTGAAGGTGCGATACAAGGTGACGCCGAACGCAAAGACTTCGGATCGCGCATCGCCCTGCGCGCCTTTGATGAGCTCGGGCGCCATGTAGGCAGGTGTGCCGGGGGCAGTGAGCGGCCCCGGCGCGAGCACGCCCGGCATATAGGCAAAGCCCAGGTCGAGGAGCCTCACGCTGTCGTCGGGCAGCACCAGGATGTTCTCGGGCTTGATGTCGCGATGGAAGATGCCCTGGCGATTCAGCGCGTGGATCGCGCGGCCGAGTTGCCGGGCGACTGACAGCCCGCGCGTCAAGGACATCGGCCTCGGCGTGATCAGCGTTTCGAGCGGCAAGCCGTCGAGGAACGGCATCACGACATAGAGACGGCTCTGCCGCGCCGAATCGATCGCGCTCGGCGCGAGAACATTCTCGTCGCCGATCTTCCCGGCGAGCCACCGCTCCCTGACGATGGACTGGCGCACATTGGCGTCCTCAACGACGCGCGGCTTCGGGAACTTCAACGCGAGCCGCGTCTTCGGCTCGGCGAGATCGTGGCCGATGAAGATCCGCGAGTAGTAGCCGTCGCTCAGGATCGTGGTCAGCGCGTAGCCATCGACGACATCCCCGCACGCGGGCACGGCGAGAATCGGCAGGTCGCCGAGCACGCCTTCGAGGTAGTGATAGTCGAGGACCGGGACGCTGTGCACGTCGATCACGGCCGCGGAGACGTCGTCCGTCGAACCGCGCGAGCGCGCGATCTGGGCGAGGCGCTGCGCCACCGCGTCGGCCGGCGCCTGCGCCGACAGCAAGGCCCGCAGCTCGCGCGCCGGCACGCGCCGGTGAAGCCCGTCGGAGCACAGCAGCAGACGGTCTCCTGCCTGAAGCGTCCAGCTTTCGATGCGCGTCACCAGCGCGCTCTGCAAGCCGACCGCGTGGGCCACGAAGGCGCCGAACGGCACGTCCATGACGTCGTCGCCGCCGAGCTGCGAGAGCTCGCCGCCACGCATCTGATAGAGCCGGACGTCCCCCGCGCTAATCAGCCAAGCCGCACCGCCCCTGACCACGAGCGCCGCGAAGCACGCCGCCATCAGGCTCAGCTCCGCATCACTGCGGCCGATCTGGTGCAGCCAGCGGTGGATCGCGTTCAGCGCGCGCGACGCGGCGGCTTCGGGCGAGAGCGTGTCCGGCGGCGCGTAGTAGCCGTCGATGAAGCTGCGCACGGCGAGCTCGGCGGCCACGCGCCCTCCCCGGCCGCCGCTCATGCCGTCGGCCAGCGCGACCACGCTGCCGCGCGTCGAGCGCTGCATAAGGTCGCCAAGCATGACGCCGACGTAGTCCTCATTGCGCCCGCTGCGGCCCGCCTCCGAAACGAAAGCGATGTCGAGCTCGGGACATTCGCCGCGTTCGGGTCGCAGCGTCATGCATCCCTGCTCGACTGCATTGGCTTGGAGAGTCTCGGTCATTTCCTGTCGAAAATCGCGGCCTCGCTCGATTCGAGGTCATGCTCGATCTTATCGAGAACCTGCGGCGCGCGCTTCTTCAGCATCGCGAGCCAGATCAGGCCGAACGCCATGTAAGCGACGAACAGGTAAGGCAGCAGGTTGTACGGCCAGTCCGGCACCGGATAGACACTGCCGAAGAAGCCGCCGACCATCGCGACCGCGCCCAGGATGCCCACCACGACATTGGCGAGCTTGAGCTGCCCTTGCTTCTTCAAGTAAATCGGAGCCGACACCGAGATCAGGAAGTAGGCCACGATGAAGCCGAAGGTCGCGAACGTGCTCGTATAGCCGAACGTGTTCAGCGCACCGGTGCCCAAGAGCGCGAGATTCACGACGAGCGAGAGGATCGCGGCAAAGGCCACGGCATAGTGCGGCGTCTGGTGCTTCGTGTGGACCATGCCCATCGAGCGATGGACGAACTGATAGCGGCCCATCGAGAACAGCAGGCGGCTCGCGGCATTGATCGAGGCCAGCACGCAAGCGAACGCGCTCACCGATGCGATCAGATAGAACAGCGGCGCGAGCGCCGGCGCGCCGAGGCCTTTGAGCAACGTCTGAAGCGGCGCGGTATCGGCGCCGAGCTTGGCCACGTCGCCGCCGTAGGCGACGACCATCGAGTAGGCGACGAACATGAAGAACGCGCCCGCCACCACCATGCTCCAGATAATCGCGCGTGGAATCGCCTTCAGCGGGTTCTTGGTTTCCTTGCCGAGCGACGCGGCGCTCTCGAAGCCGACGAACGAGAAGATGCCGAGCACCATCGCCTCCGCCATCCCCTTCGGCGTCGTGCCCTGCAGCGACAGCTGCGCATGATCGACGATGCGCTCCGGATGCTGATAAAAGACCACGAACAGCACGCCGCCGACGATCGTGATCGACGCAGCCTCGATCGCGAGGCTCAGACGCGACGACAGCTTGATGTCGCGCGACGAGAGGAACCAGGCCAACGCCGCGCTGACCACATAGATCAGCCAGGTCGGCACGGCGATGCCGAACGGCGTAAACGCGTTCTGCACGAAGATGGCCTCGCCGGCGAGCACGCCCATCGCCGTGCCGGTGTACGCGGCAATCAGCCCCCATCCCGCGATGCCGCCCGCAATCGGCCCGAGCGAGCGCGAGATGAAGATGAAGAACGAGCCGGCCGCGGCGAAGCGGCTGGCCAGCACGGCGATGTTGAGACTGACGAACATGAGCCCGAGCGTCGACAATCCGTAGACGAGCCAGCTGCCTGCGCCGGCGAGCGCCGCGAGCGCCACGACGTTGAGCGACGGCGTCAGCGTCGGAGAGATGTTGGCCAGCGACTGGCCGATGGTCTCCATGAAGCCCAGGCTCGACGATCGAAGATCGGCGGATGGCGAGGAAACCGAGGTGGGTTGCTGCATAACGCTCATGCTGGATTCTCCTGTCGTCGAAGTGGGGTGCTTGCTTGATGCTTGAGATTGGTTGCTGTTAGGGTTGCTGATGAAATTGGTTTCTGGGTTTTGGGTTTGTTTGCGGTTTTCGTGCTGTTTTGCCTTGATTCGGTTCGTTGGCGGTTGGGGTGCAACTTTGAATTCGCGGCGGTACGTTTAATCCGTCCCTCCCCGGGACCGGGGTCACTTTGGTCCTTGCCCAAAGTAACCAAAAGCGCGTCCTAGGCGGACGGCCTAGCCCGGAGGCACTCAACCCTGTTAGTACCGGTGTCCCAAGCGCAACCGTGGGAAACCGTTACTACTCGACGTACGTCCCGTTTGCACGCGGCACGGAATTGCGCAGAGTCGCAACAAATCGAAGCCGTCGATTTGGCCGCGCCCCACGCCTACGATTGAAGGCAAGCCCAGCGCATGAGCCGCGTTGCAAGACAGCCTCTTTAGACCTCTCCTGACCTCCAGCGCCGCTTTGACGCGAGCGGACGCAATTCCGTGCCGCGTACTAACGGGACGCACGTCGAGTAGTAACGGTTTCCCACGGTTGCGCTTGGAACACCGGTACTAACAGGGTTGAGTGCCTCCGGGCTAAGGCCGTCCGCCCAGGACGCGCTTTTGGTTACTTTTGGCAAGGACAAAAGTGACCCCGGTCCCGGGAAGGGACGGACTAAACGTACCGCCGCGAAATCAAAGTTGCACACCAACCCGGAGCACCGCGAATTCAAAGTTGCACGCCAACCGCCAACCACAAACGAACCGAAGCAAGCCAAACAGCACCACAACCGCAAACAGACAAAAAAAACCCAAGACATCGTTAGCAAGCCTTATCAGCCCACTAGACCCGGTATCCAAGACGTGCCCGCGAGCGGAACACGCGCCATCGCAGCCGCCTCCACAGTCAGCGCGACGAGATCTTCCGGCTCAAGGTGATGCACGTTCTGCTTGCCGCACGCACGCGCGATCGTCGCCAATTCCATGTTCAGCGTCTTCAAGTAATTGCGTACCCGGCGCGAGCCTTCTTCCGGCTGAAGCCGCTGTTCAAGCACAGCATCCTGCGTCGTCACGCCCACGGGACACCTACCCGTATGACAGTGATGACAAAACCCCGCCGCTGTATTGAGCGCCGCATAGTCCGCAGCGGCCGGATGCAGCGCGCCATCCTTGAAGTAGGTGTCGCTGTTGCAGCCGAGCGCCATCAGCACGCCCTGCCCGATCGCCACCGCGTCGGCGCCGAGCGCGAGCGCCTTCGCCACGTCCGCCCCGGTGCGGATGCCGCCCGACACGATCAACTGCACCTGCCCTTTCATGTTCAAGTCTTCCAACGCGTCGACGGCCTGCCGCACCGCGGCCAGCGTCGGAATGCCGACGTTCTCGATGAAGCACGTTTGCGTCGCCGCGGTGCCTCCCTGCATCCCATCGATCACCACGACGTCCGCGCCCGCATGCACCGCGAGCTTCACGTCGTTGAACGTGCGCGTCGCGCCGACCTTCACGTAGATCGGCTTCTCCCAATCGGTGATCTCGCGCAGCTCCTGGATCTTGATCGCGAGGTCGTCGGGACCGGTCCAGTCCGGATGACGGCTCGCCGAGCGCTGATCCACGCCCGCCGGCAGCGTGCGCATGGCGGCCACGCGCGGGTTCACCTTCTGCCCGAGCAGCATGCCGCCACCGCCCGGCTTCGCACCCTGGCCGATCACGATCTCGATCGCGTCGGCACGGCGCACGTCGTCCGGGTTGAAGCCGTAGCGCGACGGCAGGCACTGATAGACGAGCGTCTTCGACGAGCGGCGCTCCTCTTGCGTCATGCCGCCGTCGCCGGTCGTCGTCGACGTGCCGGCCGCCGTCGCCGCGCGGCCCAGCGCTTCCTTCACGTTCGCCGAGAGCGCGCCGAAGCTCATGCCCGCGATCGTGATCGGGATGTCGAGCACGACCGGTTTGCTCGCAAAACGTGTGCCAAGCACGGTCTGCGTCGCGCATTTCTCGCGATAGCCTTCGAGTGGATAGCGCGACAGCGACGCGCCGAGGAACAGCAGATCGTCGAAGTGCGGCACGTGCCGTTTCGCGCCGAGGCCGCGGATTTCATAGAGGCCGCGCTGCGCGGCCGTGTGGATGTAGTCGATCGTCTTGCGGTCGTAGCCTTGCGACTCTTCCTGCTGCAAGCGGGCGAAATGAACGGGCTTTTCCATGGGGACGTTCTCGAAAATCGGGGTGTTCAACGGGGGCTCAATATTCCTGGTCGGCGTCGGCGTTCCAGTGATAGAGCGTGCGGGCCGAAGCAATGCGCTTGAATGCACGCGGATCGTGCGCGAGGCCCGCCGCGTCGAGCAGCGCGGCGACGGCCGTCACGTCCGCCTCGGTCATCGGCTCGAACTGTGCGTCCGCGCCGAGCGATTTCACTTCGCCCTTTACGTAGAGCACCGCTTCATAGAGCGAGTCGCCGAGTGCATCGCCCGCGTCTCCGCAGATCACCATGCGGCCCGCCTGCGCCATGAATGCAGAGAAGCTGCCGACGGAGCCGCCAACGACGATGTCGCCGCCCTTCAGCGAAATTCCGCAGCGCAGCCCCGCGTCGCCGTCGATCACGAGCAGGCCGCCGTGCGCCGAAGCGCCCGCGCCGTTCGACGCAAAACCCTTCACATGCACCTTGCCGCTCATCATGTTTTCGGCCACGCCGGTGCCCGCGCTGCCTTCGATGACGATCGTCGCGTGCTTGTTCATGCCGCCCGCGTAGTAGCCGGCGTGGCCGTCGATCGTGATGTTCACCGCGGCATCGACGCCGACGGCGATGTTGTGCGCGCCATTGGGCGAGCTCACGGTGACCCGCTGGCCGTTCAACTCGGCGCTGGAGCCGTGCAGGTACTGGTTCACTGCCCTGACCGGCGTGCGCTCAAGGTCGAATGTCACGCTTTCCATACGTACATCTCCTCGGGTGCGGGTTCGAAGACCTTCGCGTGCTTGATGTCGGGCAGATGCGCGAGCGAGCGGAACTCGGAGGCGATCGCCACGTAGTCGTCGCTCTCCGCGACCACGGCGGGCTTGCAGGCGAACGGGTCGCGGATCAGCGCGAGTTCGGTCGTCGTGCCCATCAGGAAGGTGTAGAAGCCGTCGAGCTCTTCAAAGCCCTTCTGCAACGCATCCGGCAGCGTGTCGCCTTCGCGCAGGCGCCATTCGAGAAAGCGGCACGCGGCTTCGGTGTCGTTGTCGGTGTCGAAGTGAATGCCCTCGGGCTCCAGCTTGCGCCGCACGCCATGCGCGTTCGAAAGCGACCCGTTGTGGACGAGGCAGAAGTCCTCGCCCGCCGTGAACGGATGCGCACGATCCGGCGTGACCGCCGATTCGGTCGCCATCCGCGTATGGCCGACCAGATGCGAGCCCTTCAGGTTCGCGAAGCCGTAGCGCTGCGCGATTTGCGCGGGCAAGCCGATGTCCTTGTAGAGATCGATCGAGCGGCCCGTCGACAGCAGATAGACCTTCGGGTAATGCTCGCGCAGCCAGCTTTTCACGGTCTCGGCGCTGCCTTGCAGCGTCAGCACGGCGTGATTGCCTTTCGCTTCGATGCGCGCCGTGACGTCCATCGCAGCGTTCAGCGCGTCGACGAGCTTGCCCCAAGCGAAGCGCTCGCCCTCCTCGGTGAAGCCCGAGTAGAGGCTGAGCTTGCGCTGGTGAGCATCGACGGCCTTGCCGAACACGGCGAGCCCCGCCGAGTCCGGGCCGCGCTCGGTCATGCCGATCAGCATCGGCACCATCAGCTCGCCGAGCCGTTCGCGTAGTGCCGGCGTCTTCACCAGCAACCCTACGATTCCGCACATATTGCGTCTCCTTAAAAGAATTCGAGGTAGCTCTTCAGCTCCCAATCCGATACGTGGCGCATGTATTCGAGCCATTCCATGCGCTTCAACTTGAGGAATTCGCCGGCGACGGGGCCGAGCGCATCGCAGATCACGCGGTCGGCTTCGAGTGCGTCGAGCGCCTGCTCGAGGTTCTGCGGCAGCACGCCGATCTCGCGCTCGCGCAATTGATGCGGGGTCCAGTCGTAGAGGTTGTCGTTGGCGGGCTCGCCCGGCGACAGCTCGCGCTCGATGCCGTCGAGGCCGGCCGCGATCACGGCGGCGGTCGCCAGATACGGATTGCACGAGCCGTCCGGCAGACGCAGTTCGATGCGCTCGCCCGGCATGCGCACCATCGTCGAGCGGTTGTTGTCGCCGTAGCTGATATAGGCAGGCGCCCACGTCGCGCCGGTCAGCGAGCGGCCCACCACGAGCCGCTTGTACGAGTTGACGGTCGGGTTGCAGAGCGCCGCCAGCGCGGGCGCGTGGGCGAGCAGACCGGCCGTGAACTGGTAGCCGAGCTTCGAGAGGCCCATGCCGAGCGAATCGTTGCGGTCGGCGAACAGGTTGCGCTCGCCGTCGCCGATCGACATGTGCATGTGCATGCCGTTGCCGGGGCGGTTCGCGAACGGCTTCGCCATGAACGAGCAGATCATGCCGAGCTCGTTCGCGATCTCGGACGCGGCCATCTTGAAGAACACGTAGTGATCGCACGAGGTCAGGCAATCGGTGTACGTGTAGTTGATCTCGAACTGGCCGTTCGCGTCTTCATGGTCGATCTGATAGACGTCGATGCCCACCGCGCGCAGCGATTCGGTGAGCTTTTCCAAGAACACCCGCGTGCGCGACAGGCCCTTGTAGTCGTAGCACGGCTTCGCGAGCGTGTCGCTCGGATCGCACGGCTCCAGCACGCCCGACGCCGAACGGCGCAGCAGCGAGAACTCCGGCTCGAGTCCCGTGTAGAGCGTCCAGCCGCGCTCGGTCATGCGCGCGGCCTGCTTTTTCAGCGTCACGCGCGAATCGAAGGCCCACGGCTTGCCGTCGACGTGGCCGTCGCACACGATGCGCGCGAGGCCCGGCTGCCACGGCACCGGCGTGAGCGTCGACAGATCGCCGACGGCCATGAAGTCCGGCCCGTTCGGCTCGATGCCGACGCCCCAGATCGCGAAGCCGGCAAAGCCCGCGCCGACCGTCAGCACGCTCTTCAGATGCGCAACCGGCACCGACTTCGCCTTCGCCACGCCGTGAATGTCGACGAACTGCGCCAACACGTATTTCACGCCTCGCTGCGAGAGCCAGGCCTGCGCGTCTTCCGCCGTGTCGAAGCGCGGCACGCTTCCTAGCGCGTCGACGGTGACCGGCAGCTTGCTCGCGTCGTTCAGGTTCATTGCCACTCCTTGCAACAATTTATTAACATGCAAAAATATTTCCTAGCAGGAAACACTCTGCGCGCAATCGGACCCTCTCTTTCCTTAGGCTGGCAGACCCTCTCGATCTGCTAACCTTGCATCCTTTTCCCGAGGCTATCCATGCAAACTGCGGACGACAGCAAATCACCGCTCGAACGCTATCTCGGCGCGACGATCCGCGAGTTGCGCCAGTCCCACGGGCTGACCATCGCGCAGGTCGCCGAGCAGGCCGGCATCAGCCGCGGGATGCTCTCGAAGATCGAGAACGCGCAGACCGCGACCGGGCTCGACGTGCTCAACCGCATCGCGATGGCGCTCGGCGTCTCGATGTCGACGCTCTTTCGCAACTTCGACGTCCCGCAAGGCGGCGCCCAGCTGGTCAAGAAAGGCGCCGGCATGGAGGTCGTCCGCAAGGGCACGCAGCGCGGCCATACCTACCATCTGCTCGCTTACGACCAAGGCCCGCGCAAGCTCTTCGAACCGTTCCTCATCACGATGGACGACGCGTCGGAACGCTTCCCCGTGTTCGAGCACCCCGGCACCGAATTCATCCACATGCTCAAGGGCGTGATCGAGTACCGCCACGGCCAGCAGACCTACATCCTCCATCCCGGCGACACCCTCACGTTCCGCGGCGACATCCCGCATGGGCCCGAACGTTTGATCAAGACGCCGATCCAGTTTCTGTCGATCTTCGTCTACGCCCAGCCCGCCGCCGAGTGAGCGGCGCCGACCCGGACACCTGTTACGCAACGTCCGTGCCATGTTTATCAATGAGAATCAAAAGTTCCTGTCAATAAACATCGACGGCGTACCGCGGCCCTTCCCCATCACCCTGCTTTCCCTGCCCCTGCCTGCCCGCGGTGCGGCCCCATCGTGAATGCGGTGCATGGGCGCACTGAAACGGCAACGCGGGTTACGACGTTGCATCAGCTCCGCTTATCACGTCGCCAATGCGCTCAGCGCAATGCGTCCTCGGGAAGCTGCGGCAAGGCGCGCGCCAGCGCCGGCTGAATCGAGCGATCGATGACCGCGCGCGTCAACGTGACGATCTCGCTCGCGAAGTCGTCCCACTCGCCCTGCCGGTGCAGCAGAAAAAAATCGCGCCGTCCGAGCCGCCCGGACGGCAGCGGCAGCACGGCGATTTCGCCGAGATAGTGCCGCGCCTGCCATAGGCACAGCGGCGTCGAGATCGCGAAGCCCAGCCGCGCCGCCACGAGGCTCAGCAGCGGATCGGTCGCGTCGAATTCGTAGCGGCGCGGGCTGTCGATGCCGAGATGCCGCGCGAAGCGTTCGACCTGCTGGCCGATCACCGAGCGCGCCGTGTAGCGGATCAGCGGCAGTTCCTTGTTGAGCGTGCGCCAGTCGATCTGCGCGCGGCCAGCGAGATGGCTGCGCGCGACCACGGCCACGAACGCCTCGGAAAATAGCGGGATTTCAACGATGCGCGCATCGTTCACCGACGTCTGCGTGCAGACGGCGATATCGAGCTCGCGGTCATGCAGTTGCTTCGACAGCCCCGGCGTGAGCCCTGACCACAACGAAATCTGCCGCGCCGAATTCGACACCGCGCGAATCAGCTCCGGGCCGACCGTCGCCGCGAACGAATCGACACAGCCGAGCCGCACCGGCAGCGTGCCCGCGTGCGAGGCGTCGCCGATCCGCGTGCCGACCATCTGCGCGTGCTCGATCAGCGGCCCCGCGAGTTCGAGCAGGGCGCGTCCCGCGGTGTTCGGGCGCGGCGGACGGCTCTCCCGGTCGAACAGCGTCATGCCCTGATCGCGCTCGAGCGCCGACACGGCCTGACTGATCGCGCTCTGGCTCACGCCGAGCTGCTTCGCCGCGGCCGTCATCGAGCCCGTCTCGCACACGGCGACGAAAGCCTGCAGCGCGCGCAGATCGATTGGGGGTTGGGTTCGTCTCATCGTGCGTGACTCTCACAGCGATAGGTGCGGATGCTGCGCGCTCAAAATCCGCCCGTGCTCACGATGAGCGTTTTCGGGTGCGCATCATAAGTTTGCCGAATACAAAATTCCCCCGGGTTTCGGCTTCCTAGAATCCGCTCAATCGCCTTATCGGGGATTCCCATGAGCGAGCCACTATGACTTCATCGTGATCGGCGCCGGCGCGTCGTCGATCCGAACGTGCGCGTACGAGTCGGCGCAATCGGCGCCGCTATTGAATGAAGCGACGCAATTCGACCGTCGAAGGCCGATCGAAGATCGCTTCCGGCGAGCCGCTTTCCCACACGCGGCCTTGATGCATGAAGACGACCTTGTCGCTGACCGCGCGCGCAAAGCGCATCTCGTGCGTCACCATGATGAGCGTCATATGCTCGCGCGCGAGGCTCTCGACCACGCTCAGCACTTCGCCGACGAGTTCCGGATCGAGTGCCGACGTGATCTCGTCACACAGCAGCACGGTCGGGTTCATTGCCAGCGCGCGAGCGATGGCCACGCGCTGTTGCTGTCCGCCCGAGAGTTGGTCCGGATACGCACCGAACTTGTCGCCGAGGCCGACGCGCTCGAGCATCCTTTCGGCTAACTCGCGCGCCTCGCGCCGTGGCGTCTTCTTGGCCACGGTCTGCGCAAGGACGACGTTCTCGCCCGCCGTTAGATGCGGAAAGAGGTTGTATTGCTGGAAGACCATGCCCACTTTCAGGCGCAGTGCACGCAAGTCGGCATGACGCGCGTCGATATGCTCGCCGTCGATCTGAATCGATCCGGCGTCGATGCTTTCGAGCCCGTTCAGCGTCCGCAGGAAAGTGCTTTTGCCCGACCCGCTGCGGCCGATGATCGAGACGACTTGCCCACGGTCGACGGAAAAATCGATCCCTTTCAATACCTGGTTCGCGCCGAACTGCTTTTCGACTCCAATAGTTTCAACGAGCGCCATACACAGTCCTTTGCAACGTTCGCGCGTAACGCGTAAGCGGATAACAGAGCGCGAAATAAATGAGCGCGACGAGCCCGTACACGAGGAACGGCTTAAACGTCGCGTTTGAAATCTCGGCACCGGCTTTCGCGAGCTCGGAAAATCCAATGATCGAGACGAGCGCCGTATCCTTGATCGCTTGCACGCCGAAGCCGACGGTCGGTGCGACGGCGATGCGCGCCGCCTGCGGCAAGATCACGTGCCGCAGTTGCTCGAAGTAGTTCATGGCGAGGCTCGCCGAGGCCTCCCACTGCCCTTTCGGCACAGCCTCGACGCAGCCGCGCCAGATCTCGGCGAGATAAGCGCTCGTGAAGAAGGTGAGGCCGAGCGTGGCGGCCACCCAGGGCGAAACATCGATGCCGACAAGCGGCAATCCAAAGAACACGATGAACAGCTGCAACAGCAGCGGCGTGCCCTGAAACACCTCGATATAGACGCGCACCAGTGCGCGCAACGCTCTCGAACTCGACACGCGCATGACGAGCAGTACGAGCCCGACCGCTCCGCCCGCGACGAACGAGACGAGCGAGAGCAAGACGGTCCAGCGCGCGGCAAGCAGCAACGCTTCGAGGATTTGGCCGAAAGTGAACTCGATCATCGGGCGCCTCGCAGATTGCGTGCGAAGAGCCGGCGGCCCGCCGCGTGAAGCGCGGCGCGCAGGACGAGCGCCATCACGAAATAGACGCCGGCGATGAGGAAGTACGTTTCGAATGCACGGAAGTTGCGCGATTGCACGTAGCTGGCCGCATAGGTGAGATCGGCCACGGAAATCTGCGAAACCACCGCCGAGCCGAGCATCGTAATCACGATCTGGCTGGCGAGCGCGGGAAAGACTTTCGCGAACGCCTGCGGCAGCAGGACATGGATGAAGGTCTCGCGCGGCGACATCGCGAGTGCCGCGGCGGCTTCCTGGTGTCCCTTCGGCACGGCGCGAATGCCCGCGCGCAGGATTTCGACCGAATAGGCGCCGAGATTGAGCGTCATCGCGGCGATGGCCGCGGTGTATTCGCCGATGTGGATGCCGAGCGCGGGCAGGCCAAAGAAAACGAAGAAGAGCTGAACGATAAACGGCGTGTTGCGAATGCCCTCGACGTACGCGAAGCCCAGCCTGCGTAGCGCCGCGTAGCGGCTTTCGCACGCTGCCGCGCCGAGCACCCCGACGCTCACGCCGAGCAATGTCGATACGGCTGTCAGACCGAGCGTGACGGCCGCGCCGTTGGTGAACATGCCGGCATAGGCCGCGAGTTCGCCGAACTGCAGTTGATAACTCATGAACGATACCGTTGAAGCGAACGACGGAATGGCTCGCCGCGCGGCGGCGAGCCCGATGCGGACGCGTTTTAGAAGGTGGCCGGCAGTGACTGGCCGAGCCACTTCATCGACATCGCCTGGAGCGTGCCGTCCTTTTTCGCCTGCTCGATCGTGGCGTTGACCTTCGCGAGCAGTTGCGGCTCGTTCTTGCCGAGTCCGACGTAGCAGGGCGAATCCTTGATGATGAATTTCATTTCGGGCATCCGCGGCGGGTGCTTCGCGATGATGGCGGCCGCGACGACGTTGCCGGCCGCGATGAGTTGGACTTGGCCCGAGAGGAACGCTTGAATCGTGGCGTTGTTGTCGTCGAATCGGCGGATCGTCGCGTTGGGCGCCATGTCCGTGAGCGCGATTTCCTCGAGCGCGCCACGTGTGGCGCCTACCGTCTTGCCGGCGAGATCGGAGGCGGTCTTGACGTTGATGTCGGCCGGGCCGAACACGCCTTGGAAGTAAGGCGCGTACGCCGCGGAGAAATCGATGACCTTCGCGCGATCGGGGGTTTTGCCGAGCGACGAGATGATGAGATCGACTTTGTCGGTTTGCAGATACGGAATGCGGTTCGCGCTATTGACCGGCACGAGTTCGACCTTCACGTTCATCGATTTCGCGAGCAGCGTGGCCATGTCGATGTCGTAGCCTTGGGGCTTCATGTCGGGGCCGACCGAACCGTACGGCGGATAGTCCTCCGGCACCGCTACGCGCAGCGTGCCGCGCTTCGTGATCGCGTCGAGCGCATCGGCATGCGCGGCTTGCGCGGCGAATAAAACGAGTGCCGATGCGGCGACGATTGCGGCAAGCCAGCTGCGCCGAGCGGTGCGGTGAGGCGTGTGTTCCATCTTGTTTTCCGAAGCTGAGTGATTTGGGGCGGCACGCGCATGCTGACGCACGCCCGAGTCCGGGGCCGGATAGGAGCAAGGAACGGGCCAGGCATTGCGTGACGCCCCGAGCGAGATGGCGGGCGCCGGCAGAAGGGTGTGATCCGCCGCGTGGCAATTCGGGATTCCCCGTTTTGGGGCATATGCACCGCGCGTGGCATGCGGGTCCCGCAGAGGCCGCTCTGACGTTCACCCATGACGTCCAGCTTGGCCAGCGTCGCGGGGCGACACGCTGGCCGACTCATCAGATCGCGTTAAGCGGGATTTTCAGATAACGCACCCCATTCGCCTCGGGCAAAGGCAATTCGCCGGCCCGGATATTGACCTGCACGGAAGGCAGAATCAGCGTCGGCATCGCCAGCGTTGCATCGCGCGCCTGCCGCATGGCGACAAACTGCTCCTCGGTTACGCCATCACGCACATGAATATTGCGATTCCGCTGATCACGCACGGTCGTTTCCCAGGCCGGACCACGCCCTTCAGGCGGATAGTCGTGACACGTGAAAAGCCGCGTCTCGCCTGGCAAGTCCAGTAGCTTGCGGATGGATCGGTACAACTCGTGCGCATTGCCACCCGGGAAGTCGCAGCGCGCGGTGCCGACCTCCGGCATGAAAAGCGTATCGCCGACAAAGACCGCATCCTCAATCTGGTAAGCCATGTCCGCAGGGGTATGGCCAGGCACATGAATCGCCTTTCCGGTCAGGCCGCCGATGGCGAACGTCTCGCCGTCTTCAAACAGGTGGTCGAACTGTGAGCCGTCCACTCGGAACTCCGGTTCCAGATTGAAGAGCGTCGTGAACACGCCCTGCACCCGGCGGATGTTCTTGCCGATAGCGATGCGCCCACCGAGAGAGCGCTTGAGATAGGACGCGGCCGAAATGTGGTCGGCGTGCGCGTGCGTTTCGAGAATCCATTCGACGCGCAGTTCACGTTCGCGCACGAATGCGATGACTTTGTCTGCACTTGCCGTCGACGTCCGCCCCGACCTGAGGTCGTAGTCCAGCACCGAGTCGATGATGGCGCACTCAGGATGCCCCTCCTGGTGAACCACGTAGGTCACTGTCGAGGTTGCGGGGTCGAAGAACGGTTGAATGGTCGGTTGCATGGTTGTCTCACAGGATACGAATCATTCTATTCACGGATAATATATTTTTCAATATAATATCTGCATCGAAATTGTAGGTGACCCATGAAGCAACCGCACCCGACCATCGACCTCAGCACCATGCAGGCCGCCGCAGCGAATGCATGCGCCCTGCTCAAGGTGCTCGCCAATCCGGACCGCCTGCTGCTGATGTGCCAGCTGTCCCAAGGTGAACTGTCCGTCGGCGAGCTGGAGGAACAGCTCGGCATCCTGCAACCGACCTTGTCGCAGCAACTCGGTGTCCTGCGTGAAAACGGTCTGGTGACCACTCGCCGGGAAGGTAAGAACATCTTCTATTCGATGGCGAGCGCGCAGGCGCTTGCCGTCATGGCCGTCCTGTACGAGCAGTTCTGTGCCAGCGCAAACCGGAAATAGACATGGTGATCGACTTCGAGAACTTCACACCCGGCCTGTCATTGGCCGGAGGACTTGCCATCGGCGCGGCTGCCGCCGTGCTGGTGCTGTTCAACGGCCGCATCGCGGGTATTAGCGGCATCCTGGGAGGGCTGCTGGGCCTGCCGCGCAACGACATGCCCTGGCGCGCGGCTTTCCTTGCGGGTCTCGTCGGCGCTCCCGTCGTCGCGAGCCTGCTCGGCATACCGGCCGTTGCGAATATCCAGGCGGGCTGGAGCGAAATCCTCGTGGCCGGCTTCCTGGTGGGTCTGGGCACCCGCTATGCCGGCGGCTGCACGAGCGGCCATGGCGTGTGCGGCATCTCACGCGGGGCCATCCGCTCGCTGGTCGCCACCCTGACGTTCATGGTGACCGGTTTCCTGACCGTCTACGTACAACGGCATCTGATGGGAGGCTGACATGTCCACGATTACCGCATTGCTCGCGGGCCTGCTCCTCGGCATCGGCCTGATGATTTCCGGCATGGCCAGCCCAGCGAAGGTACAGGGCTTTCTCGACCTGGCAGGACAGTGGGACCCGTCCCTGGCCTTCGTGATGGCCGGTGCGATTGCCATCGGCTCACTGGCGTTTCGGATTGCCAAACGCCGCGAGCGCTCGTTCTTGGGGTTGCCGGCGCAGCTTCCGGCCAGCACGACGGTCACGCCGAGGCTTATCTTGGGCAGCGCCGCGTTTGGTGTCGGCTGGGGTCTGGCAGGCTTTTGCCCGGGGCCTGCGTTGGTGGCACTGGGAGCCGGTTATCCAAAGGGCGTTGGCTTCGTAGCGTCGATGGTCGCCGGCATGGTCATCTTCGAAATCATGGAACGGACGACAACCTGACCTGCCGTCAATCCTCGGCTTGGATGTCCATGCGCAGCAATACTTCGCGCAAATAATTCACCGCGTCGACTTGGTTTCTTGCCGCTATTGCACGCTGCCTCAGTTGAGCGAGCGCCGCATCGTGCTCCACGAGCCATTCCGCCGATTCGACGAGTTCGAATTGAAGGTCGTTGAGCGAGGAGGTTTGCGCACGCGGGGGCATCTCGGTACTTGCGGCGGGCGTCACCTTCGTCGGCGTATCGGTTCGAGCTTGTGTCAGCGAGAACAACGTGGCGAGGTTGTTCTCGCCGGCCCATTTATCGCGCTCGGTCAGATGGGGCAGGCCGAAGCGTTTCTCGATCAGCGCCAGAATGGCAGTGTGATCGTGCACGCGCGAGTCGATCGTCGTTCTCGGAATCAGCGGAGAAACGACGACTGCGGGTACGCGAAAACCGAGCCTGTCGAATTTGAACTTGATGAATTTGCTGTCCTCGTCGTCATCCTGGCCGATCTTTCCGTCCGGATTGACCGTGTGCGGCGAGCTCGCGTGATCGTACGTCCCTCCCGCTTCGTCGTATGTGATAACCAGCGCCGTTTTCTCCCACAGCGGTGAATTGCGGACGGCGTTGTACACCGAGGCAATCAGCTTCTCTCCCTCCAGCATGTCGTTCGAGGGATGCTGGTCGTTCGCGCGAAGGCCCCGCTGGTTGAAATATCGCGGCTCGATGAATGCATAGTTCGGCAGCGTGCCCTTCTCGAGATCGACCCAGAGCTTGTCAACAGGCTTGAACGGCGCGTTCGCCAGCACCGAAAGCATCGTCAACGATTGCGGAACGTCGTGGTAATAGACGGCTCCGCTGAGGCCCCGCTTCTTGAGCAGTTCGAATATCGTGCGAGACCCGGTCACCGTTTGCGTGCCGCCCAGATATCCGTCCGATGTGGCCGCATGGACGAATCGCCGGTTCGGGCAAGTGGCCCCGGGCGCCGAGCTGAACCATTTGTCGCAGACTGCAAACTCGCGCGCGAGCGTCGTCAATACCGGCAGGCGCTCGGGTGCGAAGCACTTCATGATGTCCTCGGGACGACCGTGGATCCGCTGCTGATAGTCGTGGACAAACCCGTTGTTCGTGGGCGGCATGTCGGGCAGCCATTCGAGCTTTTGCCGGGCCTCCTTGCCGAGGCCGAACATCTGCGTGATGGACGCAGGGTTGAAACTATGCCCGGGGTCGGCGGGAGGATCGCCGTAGTCCGCGTCGCTGCTCACGGTGTAGCGAGGCGACGAGGCATCGTTCGGATCCGCGGGATTCGATTCATGGCCCTGCAATCCGTCGATCGGATATTCGGGCGTTCTCATGAAGCCGAGCACGTGGTCGAACGACCGGTTCTCCAGCATGAGCACGATGAAGTGTTCGACGTTGTTCAATGCTTTCACTGCGATTCTCCCTCGCTATCATTTTTTTTGGCAGCGATAAACAGCTCGCCGAGTCGATTGATGGATGCATGGGTAAATTCGGCGAAGCCGCGAGAGTCGATCGGGCTGATACCCGAAAGGGTTTTGCCTAATTCGTCGGCTAACTCGATGGCTCCCTGCTTGGCCTCCTTATCCGCGCACCACGCCACCCCGTGCGTCTCGTGCCATATCGGAGTGGGCGTCTCCAGTTGAAAGGCGATCTTTTTTCGATCGCTGCCGATTTGCATCATGAGGGACGGCGTTGCTTCCACGTAGACAGCAGTCGTGTCTAGCGCTACCTCCACACGCAATCGAAGATCGACCGTTAGCCTGGAATGCGCGGCGTCGACCGAGGACCAATCTACCTGCGGCGTACGGGGTCTATCCCAGAAGCGGCAGTTTTCTTTGTCGGTATAGGCGCGCAAGCGCGGCCACTCGTTCGGCACGAGTTTGTATTCGTATTTGAGATCCTTGGCGCCATGACTTTTCTGCTCGCCCATCTTGTCTCGGAGCGTGGCTTGAACCTTACCGCCAACGAGTCGAATCACCATGTCGTTGCATACGTACAGAGCGACGTGGCTTCCGGTTGGCAACACGGACGGTGTGAAGGTGTGGTCGTCCACGACAGGCGCCTTGTCCTTGTTGGAAAGCAGTAAAAGCAGGATTCCCTTCGGCCGATTGGGATCCGCCATGCACTTGAGTTTGGAATGCTTGAACGGTTCCCCATTGCCAAACGGTGCGTCCATCGTCCAGAGCAGCAACGCGGGCTGGGTTGCGATCTGCGATGCAAGCGTGTCGCGTAGCTGCGCGATGGCAGCGGAATCGCCATGCACGCCCTCCAACTGAGGCTGCGCCGAGAGATTTTCGAAGTCGAGCATGACGTCCCACTGTCCGGCTTTGTCCGGTGACGGAACTACCTTTACGGACGGCTCCACGACCAGGCGTGCGCTCGCTGCATGGGTGCCTTCCTCCCCTCGTTCCTCACCCTTTGCGTGCGCTCTGACAGGGAAGGAAACGGTCAGAGAGGTATCGCTTTCATGGGCGGAGGCATCGACAACGCCAGGTTCCAGATGGACGTCGAGAAAATGGTCCCGTAGCGCCCCCGCCAGTTCGATTTCCCGGGAGACGATCGGGCATGGCACGGGCACGGCCTGGCGATCCAAGGCCGCGATGCAGTCCCACCCTTTCAACGGAGACGCTATCAAGGGGAAATGGACTGCCCGCATGATGCCTTTGTTGTTGCCGGCGTCGACACCTGCCAGGCATAGCATGTCGTCGAGCACAGCAGCACCGGGACCCTCGTCGAGGTCGAGGCCGATGTTGCGGGGGTCCACCCATTCGAACTTGTTGCCGTCGCCGGAAAAGACGTGGTAGATGGCGTTGCCGCCGTTGTCTCGATAAAAAAGGTGCAGTTCCCCGTTGTAGGCGACAGCGGCAGGCGACGAGCTGGTTTCGGCATTCAGTACGTGGAAAGAACCTGCCCCCTTCCAGCTTTCGCCGTCGGCGGACACAATATGCAAGACGCCATTTTTATCTCTACTGTAAGGACCGTCTTTGCCTTTGTCCTTGTAGAAGATGTGGTAATTGCCTTTGAAAGCGACGATGCCCGGACGATTTGCAGACGTATTATGGCCTGTGTTTTTAATGGTCGATTGGCCGTTCGCCCGGAGCTTGTAACACATGATCCCATCGCCTTGAAAATTCCTATAGGCGACTACAAGAGAATCGCCTAGAGCGGCAGCTGACAGATGCGATTTGGAGCGGCAGTCTGTTTTTTTAGGGTCGCTCCAATTTTCTCCATCGGACGAGACTATGTAATAGATCGTGCTATCCCTGTCCGCGCGAAAGAAGACATACAATTTATTGTCGAAAACGACGCTGCAGGGGCCGGCACTGGTGACAATCGGACGGTTGTCGGCAGCAATATTGCCGATCTCGCGTCCACTATGCCAATAGAGGCCATTCGAAGACCGGATGTGCGTCAGATGATCGTCGCCTTGCTTCTGATAAAAGCAGTGTATTTGCTGTTTAAAGGTGCAGAGGGACGGCGGGACTCCGGGATTAGTATTGTATTGCGTATAGTCACGCCGAAAAAACATCTTCGGGACGAGTTTGACGACAATGGCGTCGATAGCCTGAGACGCGCCGCGCGTTCCGCAAAATGCGCCGTTTGAGACCCAATCGGTTTCGCCGCCGCCAAGCCTGTACGCCATGTAACGGAGATCGTATTGCGCGGCGTTCTCCCCGGTCAGCTCGATCGCAAATCCTTCCAGAGGCAAGCGTGGACCGCGGTTGCCAATATATTCTCCGTCTTTGAACCAGCCCGTATCGCCTTTCGTGCTGATATGGGCCATATAGCGCAGCCCAAGGCCGGCCGGGGCGGAGAACGTGATTTTAAAACCTTCTATCCTTTTGCTCTTGTCGGGTGCGCCAGCATATTCGTTCGGACCCACTGTGATGTCCCCGATATCTTCCACATGCACGAGTACTTCGAATTTTGGTGTGGTCATTTTAAATCTCGCGAAATGAATGCATTGAGCCAGTTCGGGAATTGGCCATCCCCGGAATCGTAAAGACCGTTTGCTTTAAAGAAGTACAGGAAAGACAGCGGGTTTTGCCGAGTTGAACCACGCGATGCGGATGTGGATCTGAGGCGGCGATTTAAATTTGCCGTCCTCGCCCGAGAGCGTGGGGAAGACGGCATTACCTTGCTGGGTGAGACCGCTAAGCAGCAGTGGTTGCCGCATAGCGCAATGCGCAATATTTTTTTCGTTGAAAATAGCGATCCAGCGATTTACGCGTGACATGGTGAAGTCCCCGGACCGTTATGACTCGTTTCGTCTGATGATTGGTTTTGTCTGATTATAGTCAGAGGAATCGGGGCTTTTCTGTAGCACAAATGTGCTACATGACAGGCGGTTCCGCCCCTTGCGGTTTGCTCTGATTTCGCGTCGTTTGTCACGCGCGCCGACGGGCTTGCGCTGCGGCAGGGCTAACGCTGATGAACGCGCCCATCCACACTACACAACCAGGCACCCCCGTCTCGCCGCGACGGACACCGTCGCTTCCATCCCTGCGGTAAATCTCAGGTAGTCGACCTCGATCCCGTCAGAAAAAATCACGCCGTTTTCGGGCATGCGCGAGCGAAGACGCAGCGGCTGCCCTGCACTCACGTGGCCAAATACCAGTTCGGTCTTCGATACCTGGCTCGGAAACGGCTCCCGCACCGCGAAAGTGAGTTCGGGACTGTCCCAGGGTTGCGGCTGATACTGGAAGCTGCCCGCCTTTCCCTCCATCGCACGTGCCACGCCAAACGCTCCCGTCACAACGCTCTTGAGCCAAGCCGTCGAACCCAGCCCCGTGGAGACGATGATGCCGGATGACGACTGCGATTCGC
>NZ_JBCHAA010000030.1:0-42736 GCF_053525655.1 Trinickia camelliae | reverse complement strand
CCAGCATCGTCAGCCTGTCGAGTTCGACGTCCACGAGCGTCAGCTCGCTCTCCACGAGCTTGAGCACGACCGACAGCAACGTCGCGAGTCTGTCCACGTCGACGTCGACAACAGTCGGCTCGCTGTCCACCAGCATTGCCAGCTTGTCGACCTCCGAGTACACGACCGAAAGCTCTTTGTCGACGTCCACCTCGACGAGTGTCGGTTCGCTCTCGACGGGCTTGAGCACGACCGACAGCAGCCTCGCGAGCCTGTCCACCTCGACGTCCACGACAGCGAATTCGCTCTCGATTGGCCTGAGCACAACCAACAGCACGATGTCGTCGCTTTCGACCTCGACCTCGACGGGCATCAGCGCGCTCTCGAGCGGCTTGAGTTCGCTGTCCACGTCGACATCCACGGGCATCAACTCGCTGTCGACGTCGGTCTCCACCGGCGTTGCCTCTCTGTCGACCGGCTTGAGCACGACGACGAGCGAAGTGACGAGCTTGTCCACGTCGACCTCCACCGGCCTGAGCTCGCTGTCGACACTAGTTTCCACGACGCGCACGCACTACTACAGCGTCAACGACAACGGTGTCGAACAGAGCAACTACAGCAACGACGGCGCGACGGGTGTCAACTCGTTGGCGATGGGCACGAATGCCAGCGCGTCCGGCGAGAGCAGCGTGGCTGTCGGCGATACCGCTTATGCGGGCGCTGATGGGGCGGTCGCGCTCGGTGGCCAGTCGGTCGCCCAGGCGGCGAATACGACGGCGATCGGCTTTCGCGCGACGGCAAACGGACAGAGCGCGATCGCGCTCGGCTACCAGGCGCAGGCGTCGGGCAACCAGTCGACGGCGATCGGTTCCAACGCGGTGGCAAGCGGTGCAAACTCAGTGGCGATCGGGGCAAACTCCGTGGCAAGCCAGGCCAACTCCGTCTCGGTCGGGTCTTCCGGCAATGAGCGGACCATCACCAACGTCGCGCCGGGCGTGAATGCGACCGACGCGGTAAACGTGTCGCAGCTCAGCGCGGTCCAGCAGAACGTGAACAACGTGGCCCGGATAGCCTACTCCGGCGTCGCGATGAGCATGGCGATGTCCGGCAGCTACATGCCGTCGCTCTATCCCGGCGAGATGGAACTCGGCGTGGGCGTAGGTGCCTTCCAAGGCTATAGCGCGGTCGCTATCAACTTCAAGGCGCTAGCCGGTTCCGGCAGATGGTCCTGGGGCGCCGGCGTGTCCACGACAGGCAACCAGTACGGCGTGAACGCCGGCATGGGCTGGAAGTGGTAGGGCGGACGGAGTCGCCACATCATGTATCGAAAAGGATCGGCAGTCATGCTGCCGCGCGCCTTGTGGAACAGTCTGCTGGGGCACGGGCGGCGTCTGCGGCGCGCACTTCTGGTACGTCTGCCGCTCGCATCGATCGAGTGGCTGGCGATTGCGGGGTGGTGCGCGCGCAGCCTGTTTGACGCCAGGACGCGTTGGCACGGCATTGCCCGCTACGAAATGGGGCGCGACACACTGGCGCTCACGCCCGATCGCGCACTGCGGACTGTTTCGGCGGCGGCCTTGGAGAAATTACTCGACAGGCGTGTCTATCTGAGCAGGCAGCACGATCGCGCAAGCGAAATGTGGCCCGATCTCAAGGCCATTGCCGTTGAACTGGCGAAGCAAATCCGTCAAGCCAAAGAAGCCGGTGCACAGCGCCCGGTGATTGTGGCGCCGTTTCACTATGTGTCCCAGTACGCGAACATCGAGGTTGTCGACGCGCTGCGCGCGGTGATGGGCCTGGCTTCGATCGCGGTGGTGTCGGGCGTCCCGCGCGACCGCTACGGCGACGACGAAGCGCTGATTCCGGGCATACGCGTGCTCTATACCTATGGAAATCAAAACCGCAACGGATTGGGCATGCGTGTCGCACGCTCGATGAGGCGCGACGGCGTCGTCGTATTGTTCGCCGATGTCCCGCCGTTTGCGATGCGCCAATATCCGATGGAAACGGTCGAGGTCTCGCTTCACGGACGTCCCGCCCGCATCCATAACGGCGTGTTCCGGATCGGTGCGCCGGCCGATGCCCTGCTGTTGCCGTTCTATCTTCGCTTCGAGCACGGAAGGTTCAGTGCCCGGGTGTTTGATTTGATACCGCTGGCGGCTCCCGATGCCCCACAGCAGGTGGCCGACTGCATTGCGGCCGCCCTGGAAGACAACTATCCGCAGTGGATCATGGCGGGGCATCCGTCGATGTACGCCTTTGCGCCGGTTCGATAGCGCGTTGCCTGCGAGACGCCGGCGTCCCACTGGCATTTGCCACGAATTTATCAATTCGTGACAAGTGTTGTCATTTATAAAGGTTGCGCGAAGATAGAATTACCGTACTGGAACTGACTTCGATAGCCGTCAAAGACGATACGGATTGCGAAGCAATCATGAGATCCCAGTAAAGGTTATCAGAGAGGGGCGGTTCCTTTAGGGTTGGCTGATGCTCATCAGCTTTGTTTTGACGTCGTTCTATGGAGGTGTGAATTGCAACAAGTCGCACGTAGTGAATTGGAAAAATCGCAGGTTGCCGGCGGTAGCTGCAAGACCAGCAGCAGTAGTGGCGGAAGCTCCGCTCAGACGAACGCGTGCGGTGGTTCGTCGTCGAGCGGCGGGGCCACCTCGGCGGTTTAAATTGCCGGTTTGATTCCGGAAAAATGAAGGTGTGGAAAGTTAGCACCTTCATTTTTTTGTCGCCGGTCGCGGACGCGTCCGCGGAACATCGGGCCGCCAATTTCGTCACCGGCATGTTGAGTCATGGAAGTCACCCATCTCCCGCAATTCAGGGATGTTCCCTGGCGATGGATTGCTTATGCGGCATCCGTCGTTGTGATCGCCGCAATCGTTTTTGCTTTTTTGGGCCAGGTCGAGCTCAAGCAAGACGTTCCGTGTGAAATCGTGTCGTCGTCCGAGGTCAAGATTCAAGGCCTGACGGGCATCGTGGCGGCCATCTACGTCCGCCCGACCCAACAAGTCGAACCGGGCACCCCGTTGTTTCGGCTCGACCGAGACTTGTCGTTGTCCAGCGATGGCCGCCAACGCCAGCAATTCGACGAACAGATGCGCAACGATCAAATCCGGGCCGCCGACGCTCAGTTTCGCCAGCGCAGTGCCGATATCGACGCGCAATTGACGGCCGTCAATTTGACTGAGCGCGCCAAGGAGGGCGAGATGCGCTCGGTCGCCGCTCAGATCACGCAAGATCGTCAGTTGGCCGCGGAGACGGAACACAAGCTGTCGCGCCTCAAGTCGATGTCCGAGTACGTGACGGCTGACAGGATCGAGCAGGCCAGCGCTGACGTGCACGAACGCAAGGTCGCGGTGGAGGAAGGCGCGGCGCGGCAGCAGCAACTGCTCGGCGACATCGAGACGCTGCGGGGGACTCAGGCCGAGCTCGCGGCAAAGCTGAAAGAGGAGGCGGCAGAGCATTCGCGCGACGTTCAGGACATCTTCTTGAAGTACGAGCAGCTCCGCGAAAACGTGACGATATCCGCACCGAAGGCCGGTGTCGTGACGTTTTCGAGTCTCGTGCCGGGGCGCACGCTGGATGCGGGGGATGTGGCGCTCGTCATTGGCACTGAGCCGCGCCGGCCGTTGATCGCCGCTTTGCGGATTCCTTCACGGCAACGGGGCTTCGTGCGCGCGGGCCAGATCGTTCGGCTCAAGTTCGACGCGTTTCCCTATGCGCGCTTCGGCACGTACGAGGCGCACATCGATTCGATTTCGGGCACGACGGTCGGCGCATCGGCCGCCGCGCGTGCGTCGCCTGGAGCGTCCGGATCGGAAGGCGAATACATGGCGTGGGCGACGCTGCGCGGCGATACGTTCCAGTTCGGCAAGGAGCGTTTCCCGATCCTGTCGGGCATGCGGGCGACGGCGAGCATCGTGGTCGAACGCAGGACCATTGCCGAGTGGGTTCTGGCGCCGCTTTTCCGCATGTTCAGAGGATGAGCACATGCGTGTCATCTACCAGAATGAAGTCGCAGACTGCGGCTACGCATGCCTCGCCATGGTGCTTACGCACCTGGGGCGGGCGACGGAGGTTCGCGAGCTTTCGGCGTTCCGGCCGATCTCGGCGAACGGCCTGTCGTTGACGGATCTTTATGATATTGCAGAGGCATTCGGTCTTTCCGTCCAAGCATACAAGTTCGATGCTTCGGATCTGCCGAGTCTCAAGATTGGGTCGATTCTCCACTTTGGCGGCGCGCATTTCGTCGTCTTCGAAAAGTTGGCGCGGGGATACGTCCAGGTTGTCGATCCGGCCGCGGGGCGCCGTCGGGTATCGATCGACACGTTTCTCTCCGCAGTCTCCGGCTACCTGCTCGAGTGCGCGCCGACCGCCGAGATGCCGCGTATTCGTGCGCGCTCGCGCGTGCCGGCGGCGTTGGCGAGGATGCACGCGCTGAATCCCGAACTCGGTCAGCAGATGTTCAAGGTGTGGTTCACAGCGCTCGGAAGCCAGTTCGCCATTTTGGCGATGCCTTACCTCGGCAATCTCGTGCTCGACTATGTCGTATCGGCCGACAATCTGAACCTCTTGAACGTGCTGGCGCTGACGTTCGCGGGCATCTTCGCGGCAGGCGCATTGAGCCAGTACGTCCAGGCCTATCTGGTTGAACTCGTGAGCGGTCTCGCGCGCGTCAACGTGACCGAGGGCATTCTTCGCCATCTGCTGCGGGCCCCTCTGGCCTACTTCGAAAAGCGCAATGTGGGGGACGTGTTCTCAAGAGTGAAGGCGCAGGACGAGATCAATGCTTACGCGACAAAGACGCTCATTGTGCTTGCAATCGATCTAGCCGTGGGCATGCTGTCGCTCACCGTTATGGCGGTGCAAAGCGGGCAACTGACGGCGGTGGCGTTGCTCATTTTCCTGGCCTACGTCGTGGTCTCGTTCGCTTTGTTTCCGCGCATGCGGGATGCGCATACCTTGGTGATCGAAGAGTCGGCCCGATGCGACGACATGCTCATCGAGACGATAAGGGCGGCTTCGCTGATCAAGCTGTCGTCGAGCGAAGCGCGCCGGACGGCACGCTATATGTCGAAGTTCAAGTCGTATGCCGCCGCGCTGCTTCAAAGCGAACGGCTTGTCGCGCAGCGCGATGCCGTGCTCAAGCTCATCAACTACGCGGATTTGATCATTGTCACATGGCTCTCTGCACGGCTCATGTTGAAGGGAACCCTGTCGATCGGCACGTTTTATTCGTTTTCCATATACAAAACGCTGATGTCGGAGCGCTTTTCCCGCTCGATCAATGCGACGTTCGCCGGCCTCATGCTGAGCGTGCCGGCGGCTCGGGTGGGCGACATCGTCGAAAGCGAGCAGGAACGCTACACGTTGTTGCCAGACACGCAGAAGGCGGCCGAGGTCAAGGCGTTCGATCGAATCGCCGTACGTGACGTGACATTCCAATATGGGGTGTCCGATCGGCCAGTGCTGAGAAACACATCGATCGAGATACTGCGGGGCGACAAGATCGCTATCACCGGTCCGTCCGGAAGCGGGAAGTCGACACTGTTCAAGCTTTTGGCAGCGGCGGAGCCGCTTCAGAAGGGGGAAATCCTGCTCAATGGCATCGCGTGGCCGAACCTGGCCGTTGATGAAATCCGGCGCCACATGACGCACATGCGACAGGGGGACATCATCTTGCACGGATCGATCGCGGATAACGTCTCGCTCTTTGCCGGCAACGCGGACGAAAGCCGCATCCACGCCATCCTGAACGATGTCGGGCTGCTCGACGACATCATGCGTTTGCCAATGCGCGCACGCACGGTCATCAGCGACACGATCGCGAACATTTCGGCGGGGCAGCGCCAGCGGCTGCTGCTCGCCCGGGCGCTTTATCAGCAACGCGAACTGCTGTTGCTTGACGAACCGACGTCTAATCTCGATCCGTCGTCGGTTCACCGGATCGCCGAATTGCTGCGGGGGCTGGATCGGACCGTCGTCGTCATCACGCACGACAGGGACCTCGCATCGGCTTTTGATGTGCGATATGAATTGATCGACGGGGAACTGGTGCCGCATGCGCGTGATGTCATATGTACGCTCGCCCTGGGCGAGTAAGTCGTGGTTATCGGCTTTGATATTGGCGTATTGCCTCGCTCGCGTGGAATGCGTGCGAGCGGAAGACTTGCTGGCCATCGTGACTGAGGCGGTCGATCACGATGCGGGCCTGTCGGAGTCGCGCGCGGACTACGAAATCGGACAACAGGCCGTACCGAAAGCGAGGGCGGCGCTGCTCCCTCATCTCGACGGCGGGTGGGGGCGATCCGACAACCGGATAGCCACGCAGGGTTATCCGCCCGTGAGCTACTGGCAGAACGGCTGGACGGTCGTGCTGTCACAACCGTTGTTCGACTGGGGGCGCTGGGTGACTTACAAAGAGGCCGGCGTCGTGCAGGCTCGTAGCGAGATTCAACTCGCTCAAGCGCAGCAAGATCTGTTGTTGCGTGCCGCACGTGCCTATTTTGACGAGCTGGCGGCGGAGGACGAATTGCGCAGGGCAACGGACTACGCAGCGGCCGTCGCGGGCCAATTTGACCTCATTCGCCATAAACGATCCGGTGGCGAAGCGACAGTAATCGATTTGCGCGACGCGCAGGTGAGCCTTGAAGCCGCGCAGGTGCAGCAAATGGAGGCCGACGAGAACATGCAGGCCAAGCGCCGCGCCCTGGCGCAACTGACGGGCAGGCCGTTCAGCGATCTCTCTCGGCTTTCGAGCGAGTTGATGCTGCCGCATCTCGAACCCGACAACGCCGACAGTTGGGCCGCTCAGGCCGAATCCGGAGGCTATCCAGTTCAGCTTGCGCAGACAGACGTGCAGTCGGCGCAACTCGAAATCAAGAAGGTGAGAGCCGAGCAATATCCGGTCGTGAGCCTGACGGGAAGCTACTCTCCGGCGGGCGCCGCCTCCGGCTATTCTCGGCCGACGACCACTACGACCGCGATGCTGACGATCACGATTCCGATTTTCGAAGGCGGAGAGTTGCAGTCGCATCTGAAGGAATCGTATGCGGGAGCGGACAAAGCGGACAGCGCACTGGAGTCCGCGCAACGTCAGGCAGGAAACGATGCGCGGGATAGCTTTGCGCGCTTTCACAGCGGCCTTGAACGCATCAGTGCACTGATGCGCCTGACACGAACCGCAACGGATAGCGTAGTCGCCAACCAGCTCGGCTATAAGGTCGGCAGTCGGTCGAATACCGATGTGCTGCACGCGTTCGACACGCTCTACACCGGCAAGCGAGACCTGATGCGCGCAAGCTACGACACGCTGGTTGCGTTCCTGACGCTCAAGGCCAGCACGGCCACGCTCGACCTGAACGATATCGCACAGGTGAGTCGTCAACTGAGTCCGCTGTCCGTCGAGACGAATTCATCGATGCGTTGACGAACCGGATTTGCACGCCGCGCGGCCTGATTCCGCGTTTTCTTTTGAACTATTGTCACCGAACCGCTATGGAGCTGCGCATGCCCATAAACTGTCATCAAACTGGATGACGGATCAAGCCGCGGTCGGCAAAGTCTATTGGTGAGTAAATGAGAATTGCGATTCTTGGTGAAGATCCTTTGCAAAGCGGTTTCGTGCGCGACGCATTGGAGGCCGGTGGTCACACCTGCCACGAATTTCCCAAACCGGATGAGTTCCTTCTGGAATGCGAAGATTCTGACTTTGATTTGTTCGTTCTCGAACAGGTTGCCGACTTCACCGTCCCCGAAATCATGCGGGCTTTGCGGTTGAAGATAGAGACGTCTGCCCCCGTGATATTCACGACCACGCACGGAGAGGAACCCGACGCTGTTTCGATCTTGACGGCCGGCGCCGACAACTACATCGTCAAGCCTGTGTCGGCAGGCTTGCTGCTCGCTCGAGTCAACGCTTTGCTTCGACGGGCGTACGGGGCGAATCGAGCCGGCAACAAGAAAGTGTTCGGCAAGTTTGAATTCGAACTCAGCCCCAAGCAGGTGCGCGTGAACGGGGCACTGGTGCCGCTCACACAAAAAGAGTTCGATCTCGCGCTCCTATTGTTCCAGAATCTTAACCAGCCCTTGTCGCGCATGCATATCCAAAGCCTGATCTGGAGGCAAACCGAGGAAGTTTTTTCGCGAACGATCGACACGCATCTTTCTTTGCTGCGAAAGAAACTTGGGCTGCGTCCGGAAAATGGCTACCTGTTGACGCCGATTCACAAGTACGGCTACCGACTCGAACTCATTGACTTCGAGCGTTGGAAGGGAAGCGGGTCGGACGTGCTGTCTCTACGCTAAACGAGATGGCGGAGCGCGAAATGAGCAACGTTGGCAAGCGCTGCGATACGGGCTCGAATCACGGAAGCAACGCGCTTGCCCCAGCGTGCCAGTGCTAGCGATTGCGCAGATGCGGGATGCCTTCGTTGTTGGCCAGCATGAGCTGGTGAACCTGACGAAGCGCGCGATTGAGTTGAGCACGCGCAGCGACGCGTTGCGCCTCGCTTTGGGCGACTTCCTTGCGAACCTGATGTTGACGACTCGCGGCGAGCTGCTCGTGAGTCGCGTTACGCTGCAGATCATTGCGCAGGCGCTCGGCCTGCACTTCCGATTGCGCGATCATCCGCGCCAACTGTTCGTTTTGGGCTTCGACTTGCGCCCGGCGCATCTCGCCTTCCGATAGTCTCACGATCTGTTCCTCGAAGTGGTGAAATGCGGCCTGCGCGCTATCGAGGTCGACTGCTTTCAGTGCTCGCCACAGGGAGCCGTCCTGATACAGCGTGACGTAGTAGTCCAGTTCTTTCTTGTGAAATAGCAGGCTCGCCGAATAGTCGAAGCTCACAAACGCGCGAAACGGCGTCAGCGTTTGTTCTTTGGTAAGCCACTCGACTTCCGCGATGTCGGCGACCTGTACCGCTCTTCCGCCGATATGCGGGGGCAAAGCGGCTACCGAGCGCAAAGGCGCCACGGACGGGGATAGTTCTGGGGCAGTGGAAGCGATAGCGTCCGAGGTCGCTTCACCACTGTTCACTGGTTCGGCCGCGGTACCTTCGTCGGCCGGGAAGAGATGTGAGGCGCCGGCGAGAAGCGACGCGCCGCCGCGGTTCAGAAGAGTTTTCACTGCAAGTCCCTAAATATCCGTTCCAATACATGGCGCGCAGCGCGGCGCCGAGCCACCTTGTAAGCGCGCCTCAAGTTTGAGGCTGACCGTCATCCGCATTGTCGATGCTGCTTGCTCCGTCCAAATCGAAGCGATCTATCGGGTGTAGTAAGGCCACACTTCAAAGGATCTCCGTCCTTAAATATAGGGGCGTTGTACTGCCGGAATTGTCAACGTTTGTGACCGCTTCTTTGCTTAGCAGCGCATGCTACCGGACGACCACCTGCAGTTGCGCCATGGCGCGTATGTCAGAGGCATATTCATAAGTCCCCAGGTGCCGGATCTTGAACCAGGCGCACCCATGTACCTGACCTCCTATCGCACGCCATCTTTCGCAAAAGGAAATATCCTCGCCTAGAAAGCGCCCATCAGGCGCCGTCATCTCGTTGAAGAGTGCGGGTAGTCGGTCCGCTCCGGGAAAGTAGGGCGCCTCGCCTTCGCCTATGCGAAGCATGAGCTCGGGATAGGCGTCCGCCATTTGCGTAAATACACGGCGGCGAATCAGCATGAGTCCGGTGCCTGCCGAGGCAATAGGAAAGGGCTGATCGATGGGGATTTGCCGCTCGTCGGGCAACAAATTGAAGGTTCCGAACGTACCCGCGACCAGAGGAAGGCTGTCCAGCGCCAGGGCAGGATGCTCCCGCGCGGCACTCGCGACGTTTTCCCAACTGATTACCTTTTTCGGGTACAGCGCGGCCATCAGATCGTAATCGTATTCGAGCATTCGAATGACGTCGGCCGCCTCGAAGGCCATGTCGGAATCGACGAATAGCAAATGTGTGGCCGCAGCGTCTTGCAAGAACCGGTTGAAGAGGATGTTTCTGGCGCGGGCTATCGAGCTGACATTTTTGGTCCACTCAAAAGTGAACTCGCGACCGGATTGCAGAAGCGCCTTCTGCAGACTAAGCAGCGAATTTGCGTATGAGCCGTAGCATTGGTCGTTATAGATCGGCGAGGCGACAAACACGCGAGTGGCCTGTTTGCCTCCGTCGGTTCGAGTCATGGTGCTTTCGTTTGCTTAGGCGCGCTTGATAGGGTGAGTGATGAACAACAGGATCACCGCTCCAATCATCGCTGTGATGAGAGATCCGATCAGGCCGCTGCCGAGCGAGATGCCCAACAGGTCGGAGAGGCACCCGCCGATGAGCGCGCCCATCACGCCTACAACGATGTCGATGATCAAGCCGAGGCCTTGATCCTTGACCAGCAGGCCCGCCAGCCACCCTGCTATTGCGCCGATCACAATCCATGAAATGAGGCCTTCCATCGACTCGATACCAGAAAATTTGGCTAGCTCAATATTGCGCTCGATTCTTGCCTCTGCCATTTCGAACAAAGTCAATCTGTAGCGCTCGGCTGACCGATGGAAAAAACGAAACCCCAGACAGCCACACCACTACCTGGGGCTTCGGTGGAAAAGCTGTGATTGGATAGCGTGACGCAATCCTGTCCGAGATGAGCGAAATCAGTATTGCTCAAATCTCCTTGGCAATTGACAACAATTGTCACGAATTGCGCCGGATGGGCAATTGATGAATTCGTTCCATAGCAGTATCTCTTCGTATCGTGGCAGTAATGCAGCTTAAAACCGATCTTTACCGTTCCGGTTGAGTTACAGAATCTTGAGATTGCGGATCTTGCCGATTGTCGGGGAGCGATCCGATATGAGCGCCGCTATGAATTCAGGAAGGAGCACTCGCGGTACGGTTGCTGGCACATCGGTGATCATCTGAGTCGGAACATAGACGATGAATTCGCCAGGTGCGCTGACAAGACTGTGTTCGTAGCTGACTTGATAGTCCATGAGGCTTTTAGGCTTAGGTAAAAATATATTTAATTCCAGAGCTGCATGAGACTGATGCGTGTGCAACATCGATCTTTTAAATTCTTTTCGGTTCCCAAACTATCACAAACCTCGCGCCAGTGGATTGCGACGTTGCTGTCCAAATCTTTCCTGATTCTTTATTTAAGTCAAGGAGTGTCAAGTGCAATTCTCATGCTAAATGAATGCCGCTAGACTCGGCTCCCATCGATGAATGGTATTTCCCGGTATTCATCGACACCCTTAATACAACGCCGAGGAATGACCATGAAACGCCTGACCGCCGCCCTGACTGCCATCGCCGTTGCCGCCGGAGCACTCGCGCCCATCGGCGCTTCCGCGGCAACCTATTCGAATGGCACGTCCACCGCCACCTTCGCCGTTTCGCTGACGCTTACCGCTAACTGCTCGATCTCCGCCAACGCTTTGAACTTTGGTTCGGCGGGTGTGCTCACGTCCGCCGTGACAGGCAACACGACGCTCTCGGTGACCTGCACCAATACGACACCGTACAACGTCGGTCTCGATGCCGGTACCGTCTCGGGTTCGTCCGTCTCGACCCGCCTGATGGCCGGCACGGCCAGCGGCAATACGTCGACGACGGTGTCGTTCAATCTGTACCAGGACTCGGCATATTCGACCACTTGGGGCAACACGCAAGGCACCAACACCGTCTCCGGTACGGGTACCGGCTCCGCACAGACCCTCACGGTCTACGGCAAGGTGCCGGCCCAAACGTCGCCGGCGCCCGATACCTATACGACGACGGTAACGGCTACCGTCTATTTTTGAGCATGGCGGCGCCATGTTCGGCCAATATGCTTCGTGTCGCGGCGCTCGTCTTGGCCTTCGTGCTGGACGGGCTCGCGCAAGCAGGCACATTGCAGATTTCACCCGTGACGGTCGAGTTGCGGGTCGACCAGCCCGCCGCAGGCGTCGGCTTGCACAATTCGGGCGACACGCCGTTGTACGGACAGGTGCGCGTCTTCGTGTGGACCCAGAAGGAAAACGGCGACGTGCTCGAACCCACACAGAGCCTCGTCGCCAGTCCACCCATCGTACAGATCGCACCGAACGGTGATCAGCTCATTCGGCTGGTGCGCGTCGCGCCGGGGCCCGTGCCGGCCGAGCAAAGCTACCGGCTGCTGATCGACGAGATTCCTTCCGCTGACACGACGCCGGCTACGGGCGTACAGGTGCGCCTGCGCTATTCGGTGCCGGTGTTCGTTGACGCCGCGGTGCCGAACGCCCAGCCGCAGCTCGGCTGGCATCTGACGAAGCGTGACGGCGCGTGGCTCCTGGCGGTGGAGAACCACGGAATACGCCACGCGCAGATCGGCGCGCTGACACTGCGAACCGCGGCGGGCGAGTCGTATGTCGTCTCGCGCGGGCTGTTCGGCTATGCGCTCGCGGGCTCGCGGCGCGAGTGGCGGCTGCCGTTGGACGCCGGCGCCGATCTCACCGGCGCAGTCACCGTCGATGGGCGCGTCAATGGACAGCCGATGACGGCAAACGTCTCGCACGATTGACCGGTCATTTCCGGCGTGGCGCAAGTGGCCGATGCCGCTCATCTGAAGTGTGATGAACAAACCAAGCAATCGCCATCTCAGGCTGCGGACTTTGTGCGTTCTGCTTGCCCTTGCGGCGCGCGGTGCATCGATGGCCCACGGTGAAACCTTGCCGGATATCGCTGGCGCGGCTAACGCGCCGCGCGACCTGTATCTGAATGTCAAAGTGAATGGGGAATCCACGTCGGTGCTGGCGCACTTTCGGCAGGTTGGCGACAAGCTCAGCACAACCGGGGAAGAGCTCGAGCGCGTCGGCTTTTTGCTGGCGAACATTGGCGCCACGCCGCAGTCGGAGATCGCACTGGATGCGATTTCCGGATTGCGCTACGAATACGATCCCGGTGCGCAGACGATCAATCTCGATGTACCCGACAGATTGCGAAAACCCCAGCAGCTGAACGAGCGAGTCCCCGAGGCGCTGCCTGCGGCGACAACGTCACGCGGCCTAGCGCTCAACTACGACGTCTACGCGCAGTCCGATGCGCAAGAGCCGGTCGCGCTGTACAGCGAGGCACGCTACTTCGATGAGCACGGGGTGCTCAGCAATACCGGGACCGCATACTTTGGCGGCAACGCCGGCCGGTACGTCCGCTATGACACGACATGGAGCCGCTCGGATCCCACAACGCTCGACACGTTGCATATCGGTGACAGCATTTCGTCGTCGCTCGATTGGACACGTTCAGTTCGGATCGGTGGTCTTCAATGGAGTACTAACTTTTCGCTCAGGCCCGACCTGGTGACGTTCCCGGTGTCGACGTTGTCGGGCTCCGCGGTCGTGCCGACGGCCGTGAGCCTCTATGTGAACGGGGTTCAGCAGTATGCCGGCACCGTATCCTCGGGGCCTTTCACAATCAACCAGATGCCCGGCATCACCGGCGCGGGCGTCGCGACCGTCGTCACCCGCGACGCGCTCGGGCGCTCCGTGACGACGTCGGTGCCGCTTTATATCGATACCCGGCTACTGTCGGCCGGGTTGAAGAGCTATTCGTTCGAGGCAGGTTTTGTCCGGCGCAATTACGGCATTGATTCGTTCGACTACGATTCACGTCCCGCCGCCAGCGCGTCGTCGCGCTACGGCGTGACTGACTCGCTGACCGTGGAGGGGCATGCCGAGGCGACAACCTCGCTGTATGCGGCCGGTGCAGGCGCGCTCATGCGGCTGGGGATGGCAGGCGTCGTCAACGGCTCCCTTGTCGCGAGCGGCGGCCGCTTCACGGGCGGGCAATACAGCATCGGCTACCGCTACGTGGCGCCGCAGTTCAGCATCGACGCGCAAACGACCCGCACCGTGCGCCGCTACGGCGACCTCGGCTCGGTCGAGGGCGCGGCTGCGCCGAGCCTGACGGATCGTATGACGGTGACCCTGGCTCTCGGGCATGCGCAGAGCGTGTCGGCGAGCTACATCGGCTACAAGGTTCCCGCAAGTGAGATCTCGCGGATCGGCTCGCTGACGTACTCGACGACGATCAGCAACGGCGTATCGCTGAACTTCAGCGCGTACCGGGACTTCGGCCAGGCTCGCACGACCGGCGTGTCCGCGGGAGTCAGCGTGGCGCTCGGGTCGAAGACGTCGATCTCCGTGAACGCCGGCAGCCAGAACGGCAAGACGAACGACAGCATTGGCGCAGCGCGTCCGGCCGACTACGACGGCGGCTGGGGATGGGCCGCGCTGGCGAGCAACGCGCAGGACGTGCGTTACGCGCAAGGCCAGCTCCAATATCTCGGCCGCTACGGCAGCGCGACGGTGACCGCGCAGAGCACGGCCGGAAAGAGCACTGAGGCGCTCGAAGTTGCGGGCGCGATCGTGGTGATGGACGGGACGGTCGAGGCCGCCCGGAGGATCGACGACGGCTTCACGCTCGTCTCGACGGACGGCGTGGCCGGCATCCCGGTACTGCATGAAAACCGCGTGATCGGCGTGACCGATGCGAGCGGCCACTTGCTGGTCCCGGACCTGAACGCGTATCAGAAAAACACCGTGGCGATCGATCCGCTGGGATTGCCTGCCGACATGCGGATCGCGGACACGAATCAGGTGATCGTGCCTAAGGCGCAGTCGGGCGTGCTCGCCCGTTTCCCGATCGAACGATACGCGGCAGCGTCGGTGATCTTGACCGATCCGGCCGGCAAGCCGCTTCCCGCGGGCGCATCGGTGCATCACACCGAGAGCGGGCGGGATACCGTGACGGGCTACGACGGCTTGACGTTCGTCGACGGCCTGCAGCGGGAGAACCACCTGACGGTGACCGGCAAGGACTTCAACTGCGTCGCGACGTTTGTTTACCGGCGCCCCGGCAACGGGACGTTACCGACGATCGGCCCCGTGGTCTGCAAACCCTAAAAGGAAGGCACGCGATGAAACGTTACTGGATGGTCATGATTGTGCTTGCGGGGTTGCTGCTCGGCTTCGGTCAGTCCGCGCGAGCGCAAGCATGCACGGCGACCGCGTCCGACATCGCCTTCGGCTCGGTCAGCCCGATCGCCAATACGGCGGTCACTGCGTCCGGAACGGTGACCGTGACGTGCACATGGCCGGCATTGACGCTTTACCGTTATGTCCGGGTCTGCCTGAATCTCGGCACCGGCACGGCGTCGTCTTCGTGGGTGCCCCGTTATCTTGCGGACAGCTCGTCGGACACCCTTGCGTTCAATATCTATACAGATTCCTCGTATTCAACCGTATGGGGTTCCACCAGTAGCACCACAGCGTCCTCGGCGGCCTCGTACACGATGAGCACAAATTATTCATTGGCCGCGCAGACCACGTCTACAACCGTCTCCATGTATGCCAAGATTCCTTCCGGACAGACAACCGTACCGACGCTCAGCAACAGTACAACTACCTATACGGACAGCTTTTCTGGCACGCACACCCGACTCGACTACTATTACTCGCTTGACTCCACGTTGCCAAGCTGCAGTTCGCTGAACACTGGGGTGCGATTCCCGTTTACCGTTACTGCCAACGTCATCAATAACTGCAACATCAGCGCCACGGCGATGAGCTTCGGGAGCACTTCGGTGCTGACCTCAGCGCTGACAGCAACGAGCACGATCTCGGTGCAATGCACATCCGGCGACGCGTGGGAGCTTGCGCTGAATGGCGGAAGCACGAGCGCAAGTGTCACGGCAAGGAAGATGGCGGGGACGTCGTATGGATCGACCGTCAGCTATCAGCTGTATACCGATTCCGCCCGAAGTACGATCTGGGGGGACGGCACGAGCAGCACGAGCATGGTGACCGGAACCGGCACGGGCGCCGCGGCGACGGTGACGGTATACGGCAAAGTGCCGGTGCAGACGACGCCCCGGCCGGATTCGTATAGCGATACGGTAACGGCGACGATCAGCTTCTGATTGTCGAGCGGATCAGAACGAGATCGTAACGATCCCGTCGATGGAGGTTGAGGTGGCGACGTCCGACGTCGCCGTGTCGCTTTCGGCGGAGGTCGAGATGCGGGCCGTCGTGGACGGATTCGCGCATGAGACGACCACCGGCAAATTCGCCGCGCCGCCCGTCACCGTGCAAACATCGCGAATCACGATTCCGACCGGCATGTACGCGCTAACCGCCCCTGCGTAGCACGCCGTGGTCCATGGCGCAGACAGCATTCCGATACAGGTCGACCAGATGGCGAGTGATTTAGCATCCATGTGCTGCCTCGTATAGTCGTGTGCCCTCGGCATGCTTGTCGGGCACGGTGTATGGAAAGAGAGAACTCAGTCGGTCTTGTTTTCGGCCCGGACAGGGAAAAGTTGAGGGTAGCGGTTCACTCGCGCAGTTTATTTCTTTCACGCTGGAAATGTTGGACTACCGCTAGCCGCTGCAGCGATGCGGCGGCGCTCTCCGAATTGCTTACGAAGTCTTTGCTTGTCCGCGGCAATTTCCAATAAGGCGACGCGAGCGCTTGGCGCGCTGCCTGCGGGCTCTTTGTACGGCTCAGCGGTGGTAGCTCGCCGGAATTGACAATTCTTGATACCTGTCGATCAGTTGACTGCCTACAATCGGCGACTTGCCGGAGACGGCCATTTTTATCGGCCGGTTCTGATCGACTATATGAGGTGTCATACGGTGCACTTATCAAAACGACTCATCGCCGAAATGTTCGGCACTTTCTGGCTGGTGCTCGGGGGCTGCGGCAGCGCCGTGCTCGCCGCCAGTTTCGCAGGCCCTGTTCACGGGCTCGGCATCGGTTTCGCGGGCGTCGCGCTGGCGTTCGGCGTGACCGTGCTCACCATGGCCTTTGCAATCGGACATATTTCCGGCTGTCACCTGAATCCGGCGGTGAGCGTCGGCCTGATGGTCGCCGGCCGCTTTCCGGCGCGCGACGTTGCGCCGTATATCCTCGCGCAGGTGATCGGCGCCGTGATCGGCGCGTTCGTGCTCTCGCTGATCGCCACGGGCAAGCCCGGGTTCGACCTCGTGGCGAACGGCTTTGCGACGAACGGCTATGGCGAGCATTCCCCAGGCCACTATTCGATGACGGCTTCGTTCTTGTGTGAAGTCGTGATGACGGGCTTTTTACTGTTCGTCATCCTCGGCGCCACCGACGAGCGCGCGCCCGCTGGCTTCGCGCCTATTGCGATCGGCGCATGTCTCACGCTGATCCACCTTATCTCGATCCCGGTCACCAACACGTCGGTGAATCCGGCGCGCTCGACCGGTCCGGCGCTGTTCGTCGGCGGCGCGGCGATTTCGCAGCTCTGGCTCTTCTGGGTTGCGCCGATTGTGGGCGCAATCATTGCGGGCGTGATCTATCCGGCGATTGCGGGTCGCGGTCACACCGACTGAACGGCACGAAGCGAGGAGGGCGCAGAAAGGCGTCGCGTGCGCTGCGGGAGCGTAATGTGCCGTAAGGAATGCTGCTGTCGCCGGCGGAAAATGAAGGAGTATCCGTTATGCCATTCGTTGATAATTGACTAAAAGATTAAGAGAAATTCAGAAGGCGGGCTGCCCAGGATGATGGGTGACGCTTGGTGGCTGTTCTTTTCGCTAAACGATGGTAACGAAGGTGACTGCGAGCTTGCCTCGCCTTGCAAAACGAAATTTACCGACAATACGAAGCGCTCTTATCGTGCGCTTTACGATTGTGATCGTTGCCGCTCTTGCCGTGTTTACGCTAGGCGCGATTCGATTTGTCGTCACGCCGGCGGTGAACTTAATCGCGAAGTCGCAATTGACACAGGCGAGCAGCGAGTTGGAAGCGCAGGTGCGTCAATTGTTCGGCGCAGTCGAAGAGACGGCGCGAGTGACCCAGAGTTGGGGCGAGCAGGGGCAATTGAGCGTTGACGATTTACCCGGCTTCAACGCCTATCTGTTCTCGGTCATCGCCCAACACCCTGAAATCAACTCGGCGACGCTGGCAACCCGATCCGGCCGGGAAATCCTGCTGCTGCTGAATCCCGACGGCACTTGGGTCAATCGCTTGAGCGATCCTGACCATTGGGGCGACAAGACCTATTGGCTGACATGGAACACGCAGCGCGAGTTAGTCAAAGTGGAGATGAAGCAAAGCGACTACGACGCGCGCACGCGTCCCTGGTTCAAGGCTGCGCTGGCGTTACCCCGCGACGACCAGGTTGCCTGGACTGACCCATATATTTTCTATACGACCCGCGAACCGGGTATCACGGCATCGATGCGTTGGACGGCGCCCGACGGCACCCAATATGTGGTGAGTCACGATGTCAACCTGCTCAACCTGTCGCGCTTTACCACGCACTTGGTGGCGGGCAGTCACGGCTGGGGCGCCGTCCTGGCTCCTGACGGCCGCGTGATGGGCCTGCCGAACGATGCACGTTTTGCGGACGAGGAAAGACTGAAGGTCAACACCCTGCGTACGGTGGCTCAATTGGGGGTCACGCCGTTGACGAAAGGGCTGTCGCGCTGGCGGATGGCCGGAAACGATCCAAGCCGGCTGCTGCGCTATCACGTGGACGGAGTGGCGTGGTATAGCCTGTTCCGCCCGACGAACATCGGCAGCCAAGTCTTATGGCTGGGCGTGGCCGCGCCAGAGAGCGACTTCATTCCGGACTCCCGCGAGGCATTGGAGGGCCTGCTGGAGCTAGGTCTGTTCGTTATCGCGGCGGGGGCTTTGCTTGCCACGTGGATGGCTCACCAATTCGCGCGGCCGCTCGTGCAATTGAGCGCCGAGGCGCGGCGTATCGGCCAGTTGGATCTGGAGCGGCCGGTGCAGGCGTCGGGCAATTGGAGGGAAATCGCGCAGTTGGCGCAAGCTCAAGACGCAATGCGTATCACGCTGCGAGAAGCAACCGGGCGATTGGCCAGGAGCAACGCGACGCTGGAAGCGAAGGTCGTCGAGCGTACGCGCGAGTTGGAGTCCAGCCGGGCCGAAGTGATACGTCGTGAATCGTTCTTTCATGCGATTTTTGATCACGCCCCGGTGGGCATATTGAATATTTCGCGGGACAGGAAGCGCAAGAGCAATCAAGCATTCGCTGACTTTCTCGGCTATTCCCTCGATGAGATTCAGAACATTCCCGATGAACTCTTGCTGATGCCTGAAGACCGATCGCGCTTGTTGGGGCTGGGCGAACGATTCCGCGCCGGCGGGAATTTCGAGCGCACCGAAGGGCGATACCGACATAAGGACGGCACCGCGCGATGGGCTGATATCAGCTTGGCGGCCGTGCGCGATGCCAGCGGCGAACTGTCGTCGGTCATCGTGATCGTGATCGACATGATGGCGCGTAAGGTGGCCGAGGCCGCGATCGAGCAAGCGCGCCAGCAGACGGAAGCGTCCAAGCAGCGATTGGTCGTGATGTCGGATGCATTGCCGTTGGCGATGTTCCAGATGGAAAGCACCAGCGTGGAAGTCGCCCATTACAACTTCATCAGCAGCCACGTGGTCCACGTGCTGGGGGTGCCGGCAGCAGAGCTGATGGAGGACGCGGAATTGCGTTGGCGCCATGTGCATCCCGACGACCTGGACGGGGCGCGCCGGCAACTGCTCGCAACCGCTGCGCGCGTGAGGGCGGATCGGGTTAGCTGCTCGACCGGCGAAATCCTGGTGCGTGTTCGGATTGCCGAAGCATGGCGCTGGATCGTGACCTTCGCCTACGCCAATCCGCCGTCGAAGGACGGCTCAATACTCTGGAACGGATATTGCCAAGATGTGACCGAACGCAAGCAGGTGGAGGACGCGACTCGGGTCGCGCGGGAAGCTGCGGAAAGCGCGACACGCATGAAGTCGAACTTCCTGGCCAACATGAGCCATGAGATTCGCACTCCGATGAATGCGATCATCGGCATGAGCCATTTGGCCTTGAAGACTGACTTGAACGAGCGGCAGCGCGACTACATCCAGAAAATTCAGCAATCCGGCGGACATCTGCTGGGCATTGTCAATGACGTGCTGGATTTCTCCAAAATCGAAGCGGGCAAGCTGACCATCGAGTACGCCGATTTCAGCCTGGAAGAGCTGCTCGACAAAGTATCCAGTCTGATTGTCGAAAAGACGTCCGCCAAGGGGCTGGAACTGGTGTTCGACGTCGCGATGGACGTGCCGATGCATTTGGTCGGGGACAGCTTGCGGTTGAGTCAGATCCTGATCAACTACGCCAACAATGCGGTCAAATTCACCGAGCGGGGCGAAGTCGACATCGTGGTGCGTTTGCGCGAACAGAGTGCCGATGGCGCGCTGCTGTACTTCGGTGTCCGAGACACCGGTATCGGTTTGAATGAAGCGCAGATGGACAGGTTGTTCCAGAGCTTCGAGCAAGCCGACTCGTCGACGACCCGCAAGTACGGCGGCACGGGCTTGGGCTTGGCGATCTCGAAACAGCTGGCCGGTTTGATGGGCGGGGAGGTCGGTGCCGATAGCGAGCCAGGCGTCGGCTCAACGTTTTGGTTCACCGCGAAACTGGGTTTGGGTAAGGCCGAGGCGCGCAGCTATCTGCCGGCCCCCGATCTGCGCGGCAAACGGATGCTGGTGGTCGACGACAACGACAGCGCGCGCATGGTGCTGGCCGATCTGCTCAATGCGATGACCTTCGAGGCGATCGGTGTCGCCTCCGGCGCCGAGGCGCTGGCCGCGATTGAGCAGGCGGACCGGGAACAGCGCGCGTTCGAAGCGGTATGGCTCGATTGGCAAATGCCGGACATGGACGGAATCGAAACAGCGCGGCGCATCAGCGTCATGCCGCTGCAACGGCCGCCCAGGCTCGCCATGGTGACCGCCCACGACCGCAACGAGGTCCTGGCTTTGGCGCGAGAAGCCGATTTGATGGACGTGTTGGTGAAACCGATCAATGCGTCGGCGCTGTTCGATACGTTGATGCGCCTATTCGGCCGTTGGCCGCCTGTCGAGGGCCGCGGCGCAGAGCAGTCCGGTTCCGTCGAGGTCGCCGATCTCGATCTGAATCGAATTCAGGGCGCCCGGGTGCTGCTGGCTGAGGATAACGAACTGAACGTACAGGTGGCGAGCGAATTGCTGGCCGACGCGGGCCTCGAGATCGAAGTCGCCGGCAACGGCCGGATTGCCGCCGCGATGGCTCAGGCGCGCCACTACGACCTGATCTTGATGGACATGCACATGCCGGAGATGGACGGCATCGAGGCGACCCGTATCCTGCGCGCCATGCCGCGTTTGGCCGCGTTGCCCATCGTCGCCATGACGGCGAACGCGATGCAGACCGACCGGCAGCGCTGCCTGGATTCCGGCATGAACGATTTCGTGAGCAAGCCGATCGAGCCTGACGAGTTGTGGCGCGCGTTGTTGCGCTGGGTCAAGCCGCGTTGCCCAGCTGCGGCGGCTCAGGCGCCGGGCAAGCCGGAAGCCGTTAGGGATGCGGGCGTGGCGGCCGACTTCCCGGCAGCAATCGAAGGCTTGGACATGGCTGCGGGCTTACGGCGCGTATTGGGCAAGCCGGCTCGCTATCGGTTGATGCTGCGCGGATTCGTGAGCAGTCAAGGCGATGCGGCGCAAAAAATCCAGGCGGCGCTGGACGGCAACGATCCGGGCACGGCGGAACGGCTCGCGCATACCTTGAAGGGGCTGGCGGGCAATATCGGCGCCACGTCATTGCAGCTGGACAGCGAGAACCTCGAGCAGGCCATCCGTTTGGCCGAACCGGTTGCCGAATGGCTCGAAGCTGTGCGGCTCGGTCTGGCGAGGCAAATCGCGTCGATCGAGGCGGCGCTGCCGGTCGAAGTCCAGGAAGTCGCAAGCGTCGTGGACGAGGCTCAAGTCCACGCCATCTGTCGCGAGCTCGCTGATCTGCTGGCGGACGACAATGCCAAGGCGGAGCGGGTGCTCAACGAGAATAGTCCGCTGTTGGCCGCGGCGTTGTCGGAAAAATTCCGTCCCTTGGCCGAAGCCGTGCGCCAGTTCGAGTTCGAGACTGCGTTGATGGTCCTGACGGATGCACTACCGGCCCTGGCCGAAAAATAACCTACAAAGAAAAGACGAGGTGCCGCAATGGATGCTGATCCCGATTTCGGCCGCAAGGCCGTGGTCCTGGTGGTCGACGATACGCCGCAGAACCTCTCGGTGATGAACGATCTGCTGGAAGATCTTTACACCGTGAAGGTCGTGCCGAACGGCGCGAAGGCATTGAAGGTCGCTCGCTCGTCCACGCCGCCGGATTTGATCTTGCTCGACATCATGATGCCGGACATGGATGGCTACGAAGTGTGCCGTCAACTCAAGGCGGCCCCCGAAACCCGAGACATCCCGGTGATTTTCCTGTCGGCGAAGAGCGAGGTGGAGGACGAGCAGGAGGGGCTGACGCTGGGTGCCGTCGACTACATCACCAAGCCCATCAGTGCGCCTATCGTGCTGGCCAGGGTCAAGACGCATCTGACGTTGAACGCGGCGGCCGATTTCCTGCGCGACAAGGCCGCTTTTCTGGAACAGGAAGTCGCCCGGCGTACCGAGGAGGTGCGGGCGATCAAGGATGCGACCATCCTGATGATGGCCTCGTTGGCCGAGACTCGCGACAATGAGACCGGCAACCATATATTGCGGACCCAGCATTACGTTATGGCGCTGGCGCATCAATTAAAGGCGCACCCGCGGTTCAGCGACTTCCTGACCGAGTACAACATCGAGCTGCTGTTCAAATCGGCGCCGCTGCACGACATCGGCAAGATCGGGATTCCGGATCGGATCCTGCTCAAGCCGGGGCGACTCGATCCGGCGGAGTTCGAAATCATGAAGCGTCATGCCGCGTTAGGCCGCGATGCGATTTTGCAAGCCGAGAGGCGTTTGGGTAAGCCGGTGGCGTTTCTCGATCTGGCCAAGGAAATTGCCTATTCGCATCACGAAAAATGGAATGGCGATGGCTATCCGGAAGGGAGAGCCGGCGACGCGATTCCGATCTCGGCCCGGCTGATGGCGCTGGCCGATGTCTACGACGCCTTGATCAGCCGCCGTATCTATAAAGCGCCGCTTTCGCACGAGCAGGCGGTCGCGTTTATCGTGCAAGAGCGGGGCGCGCATTTCGACCCGGACGTGGTGGATGCGTTCTTGGCGATCCAGAGTGAATGGCATGTGATCGCGCAACAGTACGCGGACAGCGAATCCGAACGACATGACGTGCAAGAGCATCTGGAACAAGCGGTGAATCGACAATGAATCAGCTCGATTTCAAGAAACTGAATTTCCTGGTAGTGGACGACGTGCCGATGATGCGCCAGGTTGCGGCGACTCAATTGCGCGCGCTGGATATCGCGAACATTGAATTTGCCGCGAATGGCCGGGAAGCGTTGCAGGTCATCGCGCGACAGCCTATCGATATGGTCCTGTCGGACTGGAACATGCCGGTGATGGACGGTCTGACGCTACTGCGCAGAATCAGGGGCGACTCGCGCCTGGCGCACATTCCGCTGATACTGATCACGGCCGAGGTGGAGCGCGATCAGGTCGAGGCGGCGATCAAGAGCGGCGTTTCCGATCTGCTGGTCAAGCCTTATACGGCCCAACGGATGGAGGACAAGATTGTCGGCGCGCTGCAGCGCATCGCGCCTGAAACCGCTGGCCTGACCGAATCGGAAACACCCGCGGTCGAGCATAAGCCCACCATTCTGGTGGTCGACGACACCCACGAAAACCTGCGCCTGGTCTCCGACCTGTTCGAGGACCGATATCGCGTGCGCGTCGCCGACAGCGGCCAGAAAGCGCTGGCGATCTGTACCGCCGACGTTCCGCCCGATCTCGTCTTGCTGGATGTGATGATGCCGGGCATGGACGGCTTCGAGGTGGCGCGCAAGATGCGCGAGCATCCGAATAGCGAGCACATTCCCGTGATTTTCGTGACCGCTTTGTCGGATAGCGAGTCGCAACGCCGCGGCTACGATCTCGGCGCTGTCGATTTCGTCAGCAAGCCCATCGATAGCGAGCTGCTGCAGATCAGAGTCGGGAATTTCATCCGCTATGTCGAGTTATACAAGCAACGGCAACAAGAATACGACACGATGCTCGCCAACGCGCGTTTGCGCGAGAACGTCGAACGCATGCTTCGTCACGACTTGCGCAATCCGATTGCCGGTGTCGTCAGCCTGATACGCGAATTCTCGGAAACAGCGCCTATGGCGGGTGTGCATAGTGAGCGGGTCCGGCAAATCGAAAAGGCGGCGCAGCAGGCGTTGGGCGCGCTAAATCTGTCCGCCGAGCTGTTCAAGATCGAAACGGGGCGTTTTCAGTTGTCACCGGTGCCGGTCGCGGTGGGGGAGATCATCGCGCATAGTGCCGGTCTGGCGCGCGCGACCTTCGCCGTCAAGACGCTACAGATCGAAGTGGAAGGTGATGCTGAGGCATCCAAAATGACGGCTCAGGGCGACCCAGTGCTATGCCAGTCGATCTTCCAAAATCTGATCAATAACGCATGCGAGGCGTCGCCTGACAGCGGGCTGGTAAGAATCAGCCTGCACGACGAAACGCCGTTGCGAGTCGTGATCGAAAATCGAGGCGCGGTGCCGTCCGCGCTGCGTACCCACTTCTTTGAGCGCTACGCCACGGCCGGTAAATCCGGGGGCAGCGGTGTCGGCACATACTCGGCGAAATTGCTGACGGAGGCGCAGGGCGGCCGTATCGCGATGGATACCAGCGACACGGACGACCACACACGTTTGACCGTGACCTTGCCGCGCAGCTAGACGGCGCTCCCTTGATCGAGTCCTCGTTCCGCGCGCTTGCTTGTGCGATATTCCGTAGGCGTGGCGGCGAGGTGTTTGCGAAACAGTTTCGACAGCTGCCCGCCGCTGCCGATGCCACAGCGCCTTGCAATTTTGTCTATCGGCAGGTTGGTTTCGACGAGGAGGCGGCAGCTCATGTCGAGCCGGATGTACAGGAGGTAGTCGGAGGGCGTCACTCCCATCTCCATCTTGAAGCGCCGCAGGAAGCTCCGTTCGCTCATGGCGGCGATCTGCGCGGCGTCATCGATCGCGACGGGCCGGTCGCTGTTTGCTTCCAGCCAGCGGGCAGATTTCTGGATCCTTTCGCTGACGAAAACCGACGCGCTCTGACGTACGATCGCTGTGAATTGCATCTCGACTGACCGTGTGACGCGAGCCGAGGTTTGGCGGGCCGTTTCGATTCCCAGGTCCTTCTGAATAATCGACAGCGCGATTCGCAACGGGTCCTCAGGCTCCGCGACCGGGGCAGCGCCAGCGGCGTTTTGCAAGAGCTTCGTGACGCGTTTGCTCGAGGTTAGGCCGCTGGTGGCTGGTCTGTGCTCGGACACCTCGAGCAGCAAGCGGCCCTCACCGATCGGGAAGATCGATTCGGTGCGGGAGCAGGTGCGACGCAACCAGGCGATCAGACGTTCGTCGCGCAGGGCGTTGCCCAGGCCCATGCCGTCGGCGATGAATAACGCATGGAAAGTGTCGAGATGATGATGCGTTTCGACGCTGTCGGTCCAAACGAAAACCGACGACGAACTCGCGATTCTGCCGCCCGCTGTCGATAAGAGGCAGATATCGTAGTGTGTCTCACCGCGCTTCGCCGATCCGGCGATATCATCGGCCGCATGGAAAACCTCTACGACTCCGGCCACGCGTGGCAGCGCGAAACCGTTGAATAAAGCGACGCCGATCAGTCTTGCGGTGCGCTCGCAAGACGGCCTATTCGAGGAAGGCATAACGGTATTCCGTACGGAGTCTCGACAAAGCGTCCCATCTCGCGGTTCACTCATGAGTAGCATTCCCATTCGGATCGTTTTCGGGTTCAATTAATTCACTGAGCTGGTCCTATCTCTGGATTTCTAATTTTCTTATCGACGACAGAAATTTCGAACGCGTCGTTGAGTCTCGCTAATTCGCGGAATCACTATTTTTAGACTGTAAAACAAGGATAAATCGATTGGAGAAATGGGTTGTTAAACATTGTCAAATGCGAGCGGTGGCGCCGCTGAAGGCGCCGTTGGAAATTATGCGAATTGCCTATGCAGTGAGATTGCGCGGCAGACTGGCGTGCATCGATACTCAATTTGGATATACCCAGAAAATACGGGAAATGTTGTTCGGAATGGGGGCGTGGTAATGGGGCGTTCTTCGTGTATAGCCGATACATCCGATTCTTTCCAAGACACCAGCCTTCGCGCTTGAGCCGCACGTGAATGCACCAATAGCCATAGCGCACCGGGTATGAGCGAATTCCCGCATCCGCTGGCGTGTCCGACGGCGTTAGACGGGCGCTCGACTTTAACATCTCGCACTCAGGATCTCATGCACTCGTTGCCATCGCGGCGGACCGGCGCGTTGGCGTAGACATAGAGATCAGCAATCACGCTTTCGACTGGCGCTCCCTAGCAAATACGGTTTTCTCTGGGCGGGATGATGTATACGTCAACTCGCTACCTGACACGCTTCGCCACGATGGCTTTTATCGAATATGGACCGCGAAAGAGGCTTTTCTGAAAGCGGTCGGTACTGGTCTGGCCGGAGGTAGGACGCACTTTTCTGTGGTGGGTGGAGAGGGCGGGGAACCGGTAGCGGCGCGGTGCGATCGGACGGAGGAGGGCATCGAATCCGCTGCATGGGACGTTGCTGCGTTCGACGTCGGGTGGTGATTTCTTACCACGGTTGCTCGGCCGTAGCTGCCGCTTTGACGGACACGTGCTTCACGTTCCAAGTTACGCGATCCAAGCCTTCGTCCTACCCGATCGACCCGGCAACCTGACAATGCCGACAAAAGCTCGTGTCACCGAGCACGACTACGCGCCATCTGCTTCTTCCCACCGCGCCAGCAGGTCAGACGGTATCGCTCGCACGACGTCCGCGTAGCGCTTGCCGACGAACTGCTCGGCGCGTTTGAGCAACACCGGAATCGGGCTGCTTGGTTCGTGCGCCTCGAACCACGTCCGGGCGCTTCGAATCAAAGCAAGCGCTGCTTGGCGGTCAGCTGGTGCAGATTCCGATTGCGTCGGGGAGCGCGCAGGGGGCGCATTCTTCAGTTCAGGCAGTGTTGCTGCATTGTCTTCCAGTGATTCGTTCGTCGTCGGAACGGGGGCGGCGGAGGGTTCCTCGACCCTGTCGTTCGTTGTCAGCAGTGTGGGTTTGCTTAAGCTGCCGATCAGCCAGCTTAGCTGCGACAGGTCGGGCTGGTACGTTTCGAGATGACTAGCGCACCACGTGTCGATCGCGGCAAGATTCGCGATCGCGTCGTCGAAGCCCATCATCACTGCAGGGTGCTGCGCGCGCAGATCCTGCAACTGTTGCGCAACGGACTCGGGAGCAAGCGCATCGGCCGGGCGCGGATGCGCGAACGCACGCTCGACGTCGCGTACCTGCAGCCGTGCCAGTGTCGACTTCGTGAGCACGATTTCGCGTACGTCTGCTAGTAGCCCCTCGGAATCGGTGAGCGCTTGCAGCGCATTCATCCGCATTTCGAGCACGGCCTCGCGTTCGCCGTCGATGTTGGGTTGCGGGTGGACCTGTGCGGCGAATGCGTTCAGCCAAGCGGCGAGCAGCCCGGTCCCTTCGGCGAGGCCCGCCGCGCCGGCGAGCCGGGTGCGGCATCGCGTGTAGAGCACGGCGACGCTCATGTCTTTCGTGCGCATCATGAGTCGCTGGCAGTCGCGCTCGAGCTCGCTCCAGTTGAGCGGATCGGGCGCGCGGACGAACGCGCCGTACTGCACGTCCCGCTTCGGCGCCGCACTCGCGAAGAGCACGATGAAGTCGTGGTCGTATTCGAGTTCAGGGCCGCAAGGCGCGGTGTCGCTCACGGGCGTCAGCCAGTCGTGCTGCGGTGCGTGAGAGGCTTTGTCGGATTCGTGCCGCTGAGTGGATTGCTTTCTGCTCATGGTTGATTCCCGGATTCAGTGGCGAGGTGCCTGAAATACCGCGCGTAACGCTCAGGCTCGAAGCGCATGCCGGTGATCGGTTTGTGCGGGCTCGGTCGACCCAGCCATCCCGACCAGCCCATGCGCTGCTGGCCGCCCATCACTGCGGGCGGCGCGCTATCGGGCTTGATCCGCAGTTCAAGTTCCCATTCCAGTTCGTAGGCGACGAAGGCTCGTACCCATTCGACCAGGCGGGGCAGATCTTCGCCCTGCGGCGTGAAGCGCAGATATGCCTCGAGATCGACCGGCCCGATGACGATGCGGAACCGGTACTGGCGGTCAGGTGCGACACGGCCAAGCATTGCAGCCTGTCCCATGGTCGCGGCCGGACCCGCGCGACCCATGCGTCCCTGATCGGCGGGATCGATCCCGATCCAATGAAACACGTTCTCCTCAATCGCGACCGGCACGCCGAAGTAGTGTTCGAGCGTGGCGCGCAGACCGTCCGGGTTGCGCGACTCCCGCACGAGATGCGCGGAGGCTGCCAGACGCGCGTGCGAGGGCAGCGGGGGATGGCCGATTTCGCCGGTGTCCTGGCCCGTGAGGCTCGCAACGTAAAACGAAAACCGCTCGTCATCGTGCCGGTCCAGGCCCGCCGTCGCCTGCGCCGATGCCCACGCGCGATAGAACAGCGTAAAGAACCGGTGATGGAAGATGTCGAAGAAGTCGACCGTCGTCGTGTCGCGTCCGCTGTCCTCGCGATCCTTCGCCATTTCGCTGACGTGGATCGGCAGTGGACCATTGGGTCCGAGCATGCCGAGACCAAACAAGCGCACCTTGAGGCGCCCGCCGGCTGCTTGCACGCTCGCGATTTCGCGCGGCGCGAAGGTGAGGCTCGGCTGCTGTCCGAGGCGAAAGGGTTCCCCCTGCGGCCGGCGTGCTGTACCGACGGGATCGATGGCGGCATTGGCGCCGATGCGTCGCAGCAGCGACAGGAACCCGAAGCGCCACGGCTCGGCCTGCAGGCGTTCGAGCAGTTCGGGCGAGAGTGTGCTGTCGCGTACCAGCGCGGGCAGGGTGGCGCGCTTCATCACAGGACCCCGCGCGTGCCCGTACGCACGGGCCACCGTGCAATGCGGCCCCGCTGCATCGAGTGCAGCTCGGTCTGCGTGAAGCTGTTGATCGACACATGCCGCGCAAGCCAGTGCTCGAGGATGAGCCCGAAAAGATACGGACTCGAACCGGAAAAGCCCGCCTCATCGACGGTCAGCACGCATTCGATGCCGCGCCCGAACGTCATCGGGCCGGTGCCCGGCAGCTTGCGGGTCACGGGCCGGGTCTTCGCGCCCACGAGGCTTTCCACCTGGCGGCTATGTTCGGTGCCTTCGTCGGACAGGTACAGGCGCAACAGGTCACGCAGGCCCTGTCCCCCTTCGCGGTGATCGAGCTCGTCGAGCGGGAGGTAGTTGAAATTGAGCTGCCGGATCAGGCGCCAGGCCATCTCTCGTTCGGCGTAGGGCGGTTTCGGTGGACTTGGCGGACGAATGAGGCCGATGCTCTCGACCGGTGCGGACTGCGCGGTTGTCAGGTCATGGATACCGTCGCGCGGGACGAGCGTAGCGAGATCGCGGTTCGTCAGCAGCGCGTCGACCGACAGGAAGCGAATGTTTTCGCCATAGGGCGCCTCGTTCTGGTCGACGAGCGACAGGAACACTTCGGTACCGACATAGGGCGTGCGCGTGCCGTAACGGCGTGCCGAGTTCGACACCATTCGCCGTTCGCGCCGGGTCGAGAAGTACCGCCCGTGATTGCCTTCGTCGTTATTCAGCGTCTGATAAAGCGGGCGGAACTCCAGCTCGGCCGAAGTTGCCGCCACCTGTCCGTACACCGTTTCGACCGAAAACACTTCGTAGTCGAGCGGCGAGAGCCGAGCGGGCACCAGATGAAATTCCGTCTCGCGCGGAGAGATTTCGATGCGATCGGTATGCTTCCTGAAGAGGTTGATGACGGGCGTGCAGAACAGCGCGAAGCGTGACGCATCGACGAGGTTCCCGAGCTGTCCGGGCGCCCGGTCGAGCAGCACGACGATTTCGACCTCGCTGCCGTTCGTGCGGGACAGGCCTTCGCCAAGACCATTGAGCGCGAAGAACCAAAATCGCGCGGGACACGCGAAATATTCATGCAGCAGGTTGTGCCCGTGGAATTTTGTCCACGTGAGCGGCAGCAGGTTCTGATCGGTGCGCAAGCCTTCGTGTTCGACCGCGCCGTGGGTGACGGCTGCGGGCGGCCGGCCCGGCGCACCGAACTCGCCGGGTGCGGCGATTACGGACGCGATGCTGGCGGCGTGCACCAACTCGAAGAGGCGCGAGGCAACCTGCTCATCACCGGCCAGATACACAGGCAGCCGGTTAAGCCCCTTCAGGTCCGCGATCCGTACGTCACCGGTTGTCGACAGCCGCAACCGCAGCGCGCCGCGCACCTGTCGGTCGGGCGGCACGTAACGATCCAGCGCTGGAATGTCCGGCGGTACGCCCGTCAAACGCGCTTCGGTAATCGTGAGTGGCCAGAGCGTGACGTCCTGGCCGCTCGTAAACCGGCAGGCGGTTTTTTCTCCTTCGGGGACCTGTGCGGCGAACGACGTGCCGCGCGCGATGCGATACCCTTCGGCGAGATTGCCTTCCGCCCGGCCCGGGTACAGGCGCGCCACCGCGATCGACGGCGTGGGCGCAACGTAGTTCGGGTAGATCACTTCGAGCAGCCGGCCCGTGAAGCGGGGAAATTCCGCGTCGAGCTTGATCTGCATGCGTGCGGCCATGAAGCAGAACGACTCGACGATACGTTCGACGTAGGGGTCCGCCACTTCGCCCGCCTGCATGCCGAGCCGGCGCGCGATCTTCGGATGTGCGTGCGCGAACTCGGTGGCGAGCTCGCGCATGTAGATGAGTTCCTGGTTGTAGTAGTCGAGCAGTCGAGGGTCCATCGCATAGGTCTCGTTGTTGTCGTTGTACTGTGCTCGCTCAGCTGCTTCGCATGCCAGTGATCTGAATCTCGCTCGTTTCGAGGTCGAGCGAGCTCTGCACCATGAATTCGAGCGGATACGGGTCCATGTGAACCATGCCGCGCACGTCGAACGCGAGGATGTTGTGGTGTTCGCCGGCGTCGATTGCATGACGGGGCGACACCACCAGCGAGCCGGGGATCAGTCGCGGCTCGAAATCGGTAATGGCCCGGCGGATCATCAGCTCGATGTCGTTCCACTGGCGCGAGGCGAGAAACGCGCCCGCGAGCGGCGGCACGCCGTAGTTGACGGTGGAGGAGGCCGCCTGCGGGTAGCGCTCACGATCGATCTGGTCTGCGATGCTCGTGGTGTTGAGCAGATACGTCAGGTCCCGCTGCACGACGTCGCGCATCTGCTTGCGTGTCACCGCGTATTCCTCGGGGGCTTCCACGTGACGATGCGGGGCGTCGTCTCGCAGGCGGTCGAGGAGGGTTGGCATCAGGTGCATGCTGGCACGGCGTGGCGTCGTCGGGACCGACGCGCCATCGCCGGAGAGATGCTTAAGCGGTTCCATCGGCATAGTCCTCCGGCATGGTGGCAAGGTCTGATGCGCTCTCGCCGAATTCGCAGTCGAGAAGTTCGAACAGACCGAAGTCGCCCGACGTCGTCGTCCAAGTCTTACGTCCGAGTGCGGTCGCCGCTGTGCGGCGCGGGGGCGCGGCAGGTTGTTGCATGGTCATTCCTCGTGGTCACGCGAGGGCGCGAACAGCGGACTGTCGACGCTCAGCGTGTGATGCTCGCGGCGAGTCAGTTCCGGCGGCAACCGGGGGGGGCGGCGCGCCGCTGCGGCGTGGTACTCGGGAGGTGCGAAAAGGCGCAGGACTTCCGTAGCAGACTCCGCCTCCAGATCGAGGGCGGGCTCGCCTGTGCGCAGCGGGCCGAAGTAGTCCTCGAGCCCGCGCTCGGCCGAGAGCATGGTTTCGATCGATTCCATGCCGGACCAGTCCGCGCCGAATTCCTGCTGGGATGCGTTGGCGTTGACGATACCGTCTCCCAATTGCACTGGCATCCCGGCTTCGCGCATCTCCCATTGATCAACAAGCGATGCCTGCGGGTCATCAAGGGCACGCCAGTACTGCTCCTGCAGCGTGGCAAGCAGATCCCGGGCAGGTTCCGAATCTCCCGGCGAGAGCGTGCCGTCATCGGAGCGAGCGAAGTCCCCCTTGTCGCTCGCCGCAATACGGTCAACCACCGCAGAGCCAATCACGCCGAACACGGCGTCGCTGTTGTTCAGATCGTCATTCGTCGAGCCATGCGAACCGCTGTCTTCGAGGTCTGCGCTAAGCGAGGCGCGCATATTTCCCGAGACGATTGCCTGTCCGTTCGTACCCTGAAGCATGGGCTCGACGTGAGACGCAGCCGACTTGCGATGCCATGGCAGTCTGGGTGCGTGCATTGGAAATATCAATAATCGGGAGAGCAAATTTTAAACACGAGTGTCGCCGTGGCGTCCACCATTGATAAGCGACTTTTGAATATTTAATAATTGTCAGGTTTTATTGACGTTATCAAATTATGTAAATATTTTTTAATTGACTAACCACCGTGCTGTGTAATTCGTTGGATTCAGTAAACGCAGATCCTCATTAGCGTTTGGGCCCGCTGGGCCGCGTTTTTCCGCGCCTATTGGGGCGGGCTTCAAGTGATTTCTTGACAAAGTGTGACAGTTTTTCGGTGCTTTTTTGTTGACGCGTTCTGAAGCCCGTGAAAATAATTCCACTTGCATAGACGTGATCTCTTTAAAACGATAACGCCATCGTTTGAAGTTGAGTTTTCAAGAGAAGTGCGGAACGGCAAATATCACGAAATCGAAACGTACTTGAAGAATGCGGCTAACAAGATCCCGGGGTAATGCATGACGATTCCACGCCAGGCGCTGTTCGGTAAGCTCGGGGTTTTGCTCTACCGCGGCATCGAATCGGCGACTAGTTTCTGCAAGTTGCGCGGCAATCCGTACGTCGAGCTTGTCCACTGGCTGCATCAGGTGCTGCAGCAGCCCGACAGCGATCTCCATCGGATCGTGCGGCACGCCGGCATCGTACGCGAAGTGCTGGAGCGTGACTTCGCGCGCGCGCTCGCCGCGTTGCCGGCTGGCGCGAGCTCGATCAGCGACTTCTCGTGGCACGTCGAGTCCGCGATCGAGCGCGCGTGGGTGATCGCCACGCTCAGTTACGGTGACCGGCGGGTGCGCGGTGCATGGCTCGTCGCGGCACTCGTGTCCACGCCCGAGCTGCGCCACGTGCTGCTCTCGATTTCCCCCGCGTTTGGCAAGATTCCTGTCGACGGTCTCGACGACGTGCTTCCCGCCTGGATCGATGGTTCGCCCGAGGCGACCGAGGCGCCGTACGACCACAGCGACTTCGCGCACGCCACGCCAGGCGACGCCTCTGGCGCGATGCCGGCCGCCGCGAAAACCGCATCGCTCGACCAGTACTGCATGGACCTGACAGCACGGGCGCGGGCCGGCGAGATCGATCCGGTGATCGGCCGCGAGCTCGAGATCCGCACGATGATCGACGTGCTGCTGCGCCGTCGGCAGAACAACCCGCTGTTGACGGGCGAGGCGGGCGTCGGCAAGACCGCGGTCGTCGAAGGACTCGCGCGGGCGATTGCGACCGGCAACGTGCCGCCAAAGCTGGCCGACGTGCGGCTGCTGTCTCTCGATGTCGGCGCATTGCTTGCGGGAGCGAGCATGAAGGGCGAGTTCGAGGCGCGCTTGAAGGGGGTGCTCGAAGCTGCAGCAAAGTCGCCGGTTCCGGTGATCCTCTTTGTCGACGAAATCCACACGTTGATCGGCGCGGGCGGTCAGGCCGGTACGGGCGACGCCGCCAACCTGCTGAAACCTGCGCTCGCGCGCGGCACGATCCGCACGATCGGCGCGACGACCTGGGCGGAGTACAAGCGGCACATCGAAAAAGACCCGGCGCTCACACGCCGCTTTCAGGTGCTGCAGGTTGCGGAGCCGACCGAGGCCACCGCGATCGACATGGTGCGGGGACTCGCGCAGACGTTCTCGAAGCACCACGGTGTGGTGGTGCGCGATGAAGCAGTTCGCGCCACAGTCTCGCTTTCGCACCGCTACATCCCGTCGCGCCAGCTGCCCGACAAGGCAATCAGCCTGCTCGATACGGCCTGCGCGCGGGTGGCGCTATCGCAACATGCGGCGCCGCGCGAGCTGGATGACCTGCGCCAGCGTCTCGCGGCCGCGCGCACCGAAGAAGACCTGCTCGTACAGGAAGCCCGCATCGGTCTGGATGCGAACAAGGCGTTGTCGGGCATTCGGGCGCGCATAGACGCACTCGCGACGGAAGAAGTTGCGGTTGAAACCCGCTGGCGCGAACAGGCTGCAGCAGCGCAGGCCCTGCTCATCGCGCGCGAAACGAGAACCGGGGAAGCCGATGGCCCACAGGCGAATCTGCCGGTGCCGGTCGCGAAGCTTCGTGAGCTTGAGCTCGCGCTGGCGAGTCTGCAAGGCGATACCCCACTGGTCTTTTCGGAGGTCGACGAGGCGATCGTCGCGGAGATCGTCTCCGACTGGACCGGCATTCCGGTGGGCCGCATGGTCACCGATGAAGTCGCGGCCGTGCGTACGCTGCCCGAGACGCTGGAAGTGCGCGTGATCGGCCAGACCGATGCGCTGCGCCGGATCGGGGAGCGTGTGCAGACGGCGCGTGCCGGCCTGACCGATCCGAAGAAGCCGCTCGGCGTCTTTTTTCTCGCTGGCCCGTCCGGCGTCGGCAAGACGGAAACGGCGCTCGCGCTTGCCGAATCGCTGTACGGCGGCGAACAGAACCTGATCACGATCAACATGAGCGAGTATCAGGAAGCGCACACGGTGTCGGGTCTCAAGGGGGCGCCGCCCGGCTATGTCGGTTACGGCGAAGGGGGCGTGCTGACCGAAGCGGTGCGTCGGCGTCCGTATTCGGTCGTGCTGCTCGACGAGATCGAGAAGGCGCACCGCGACGTGCACGAAATGTTCTTCCAGGTGTTCGACAAGGGCTACATGGAAGACGGCGACGGCCGGTACATCGATTTCCGCAACACGACGATCCTGCTGACGAGCAACGTCGGCTCCGACCTGACCGCGAGCCTGTGCGCCGATCCGTCGCTCGCGCCCGATCTGGAAGGTCTGCGCGAGGCACTGACGCCCGAATTGCTGAAGGCCTTTCCGGCGGCCTTCCTGGGGCGCGTGACGGTGGTGCCGTACCGGCCGCTCGCCGACAGCGCGCTGGCCAGCATCGTGCGGCTGCATCTGGGCCGCGTCGTGAAGCGCATGGCGGACAGCCACGACATCGCACTCACGTACGACGATGCGGTCGTCGATTACATCGTCGGGCGGTGCCTCGTGCAGGAAACCGGCGCACGCGTCCTGATCGGTTTCATTGAACAGCACGTGTTGCCGCGACTCTCGGCGCTCTGGCTCGATGCCTTCGCGTCGAAAGCCACGCTTGCGCACATCGCGATCGGCGTCGCCGACCCGGCCACCGCACCGGGCCAGGCCCTGACGTTCGAAGCGATGCCCCTCCATTCCGACCAGCGTACCCGCTGAATTCGCATTTCACCCATCACCGTTCAGGAGCCTGTTCATGTCCGCCAGCAGTTCGCAGAAATTCATCGCGCGCAATCGTGCGCCGCGCGTGCAGATCGAGTACGACGTCGAGGTTTACGGTTCGGAGAAGAAGGTCGAGCTGCCGTTCGTGATGGGCGTGCTCGCCGACCTGTCTGGCAAGCACCCGGTCGAGCCTCTGCCGACCGTGTCGGACCGGCGATTCCTCGACATCGATATTGACAATTTCGACGAGCGCATGAAAGCGATCCGCCCGCGCGTGGCGTTCGCTGTGCCGAACACGCTCACGGGCGAAGGCCAGATGATGGTCGACATGAGCATCGAGAGCATCGAGGACTTCTCGCCGGCCGCCATTGCGCGCAAGGTCGAAGCGCTGCGTCAGCTGCTTGAAGCTCGGACACAGCTCGCGAATCTGCAGACCTACATGGACGGCAAGTCGGGTGCCGAAGCGCTCGTCACGCAGCTGCTGCAGGACCCGTCGCTGCTCAAGTCGTTGGCTGCCGCACCGAAGCCCGAGCGCCATGAGAGCGACGCAGCCGCCCAGGACGACGCGAACTGACCGACGAACCGATTGAGGATGACCACCATGGCAAAACAGCAGGCACAGGCCGTTCAAATCCAGACGACCACCGAGTCCGATTTCACGCAGCTGCTCGAGAAGGAATTCCGGCCGAAGACCGACCAGGCTCGCGAGGCCGTCGAATTCGCGGTCCAGACGCTGGCCGAGCAGGCGCTGGCGCAGTCGGTCACGATCAGCGACGACGCGTACAAGAGCATCGCGGCGATCATCGCGCAGATCGACCACAAGCTGTCCGAGCAGATCAACCTGATCCTGCATCATGAGGATTACCAAGCGCTCGAATCCGCATGGCGTGGCCTGCATCACCTCGTGTCGAACACCGAGACCGACGAGCATCTGAAGATCCGTTTCATGGATGTCTCGAAGACGGATCTGCATCGCACGATGCGCCGCTACAAGGGGCTTGCGTGGGACCAGAGCCCGCTCTTCAAGCAGATCTACGAGGAGGAATACGGCCAGCTCGGCGGCGAGCCGTACGGGTGTCTCGTCGCCGACTACTACTTCGACCATACGCCGCCCGATGTCGACCTGCTGGGTTCGATCGCGAAGGTGGCCGCGGCTGCGCACACGCCGTTCGTCACCGGCGCGGCGCCGTCGGTGCTGCAGATGGAGTCGTGGCAGGAGCTCGCCAATCCGCGCGACCTGACGAAGATTTTCACGCAGAACCTCGAATACACCGCGTGGAACTCGATGCGTAACACCGAGGATGCCCGTTACGTGGGCCTCGCGATGCCACGCTTCCTCGCGCGCCTGCCGTATGGCGCCAAGACCAATCCGGTCGACGAGTTCGATTTCGAGGAAGACACGAACGGTTCGAACCACAGCCGTTATGGCTGGGCGAACGCCGCGTACGCGATGGGCGTCAACATCAACCGCTCTTTCAAGCTGTATGGCTGGTGCTCGCTGATTCGCGGCGTCGAGTCGGGCGGCACGGTCGAAAACCTGCCGTGCCATACGTTCCCGACGGACGATGGTGGCATCGACATGAAGTGTCCGACCGAGATCGCGATTTCGGACCGCCGCGAAGCCGAACTGTCGAAGAACGGATTCATTCCGCTCGTGCATCGCAAGAACACCGACCACGCGACCTTCATCGGCGCGCAGTCGCTGCAAAAGCCCGCCGAGTACCACGACCCGGATGCCACCGCCAACGCGAACCTGTCGTCACGTCTGCCGTATCTGTTTGCTTGCTCGCGCTTTGCGCATTACCTGAAGTGCATCGTGCGCGACAAGATCGGCGCATTCAAGGAGCGCGAGGACATGCAGCGCTGGTTGAACGAATGGGTCATGCACTACGTCGATGCCGATCCCGCCAACTCGTCGCAGGACACGAAGGCGCGTCGGCCGCTGGCTGCCGCCGAAGTGATCGTCGAGGACGTGGAGGGCAACCCGGGCTACTACCAGGCGAAATTCTTCCTGCGTCCGCACTTCCAGCTCGAAGGGCTGACCGTATCGCTGCGGCTCGTCACGAAGCTGCCGTCGATCAAGGAAGCCGCTTAACCCTCCCGCCGGAGGCTGACCCCCTTAGGCCGGGCATTGGAGCATTTTCTTTCATGCACGGCCTCTTTTTATTCACTCAAGGAGCATTGCAATGGCGCAGGACATTTTCCTGAAAGTCGACGGCATCAACGGCGAGTCGCTCGATGACAAGCACAAGGACGAGATCGAAGTCCTGAACTGGGACTGGGAGATCCAGCAGGAATCGTCGATGCATTCGGGTAGCGGCGGTGGCGCCGGCAAGGCGACCGTGAAGGACCTGACGTTCGAGCACAACATCGACCGCGCGAGCCCGAACCTGATGAAGTACGCGCTGACGGGCAAGCACATCGACCAGGCCACGCTCGTGATGCGCAAGGCCGGCGGCAATCCGCTCGAATACCTGAAGCTCACGATGAGCGACGTGATCGTCACGCGTGTGAAGCCGTCGGGCAGCAAGACCGATGCGGAGAAGAGCCGTGAGACGGTGTCGCTGTCGTTCGCGAAGGTCAAGCAGGAGTACGTCGTGCAGAACGCGCAAGGCGGCAGCGGCGGGGCAGTGACCGCGAGCTTCGACATCAAAGGCAACAAGGAAGCGTAAGCCCCGGGGCGCGCCGCGCTCAGGACGAAGACTCGTCTTCGCTGCGCGTGGCGCATCTCTCCGTCCATCGAGGTGAATTCAGCATGCGCTCGATTCTGACTGCGGCCACGCTCGCCGGTGTTGCGTTGCTCCCGGCCTGTGCGAGCGACGAGCCGAAGCCGAAGGAGACGATTCGGCTTGAACTGACCGTCAGAGCGAAATCCGATGTGAATCCGGACGATCGCGGCCGAGCGGCGCCGATCGTCGTACGCATTTACGAACTGAAGAACGACAACGCCTTCAAGGCGGCCGATTTCTTCACGCTTCAGACGCAGGACAAGACGATGCTGGCTGACGACGTCGTGAAGCGGGACGAACTGCAGTTGCGGCCGGGCGATCACCAGACCATCGTGCGGCGGCCCGATCAGGCAACGACCGCGATCGGTGTGATCGCAGCCTACCGCGACCTGCCGAATTCGGTATGGCGCTCGGTCTACACGGTGCCTGCCGCACCGGACAAGGCGTGGTACCGCTTCTCCACATCGAAACTGAAACTGACTATCGACCTCGAGGCCAACGCCATCAAGATCGAGGAAGCAACGAAATGAATGACGTCGCGCAACGAAACGGACGGTACGCATGAGCTGGTACGCCAAGGTCGCCTGGCAGGAAGGGCTGTTTTTCCGTCCGCAACTGTTCCAGCAGCAGGATCGCTACTTCGAGAAGTACGCGCATATGCGCGCAGCGCCGCTGTCGCCGTTCTACTTCGGCTTTACGCACTTCGCGCTCGATCTGGAATCGCTCGCCCTCGGCAAGGTGATCGTGAAATCGGCCGCGGGCGTGTTCGCCGACGGTTCGCCGTTCGACGCACCGGGCAATACGCCGCTGCCTCCGCCGTTGACGATCCGGCCGGAGCACCTTGATCAGGTGATCTATCTGGCCGTGCCGGTGCGACTGCCCAACTGCGAAGAGACGACGTTCGAGAATACGCCGGATTCGCTCGCGCGCTACCTCGTGTTCGACACGGAACTGCGCGACACGAATTCGATCGGCCTCGCACCGGAGCCCGTGCAACTTTCGAATCTGCGGCTGCGTCTGATGCCAGAAAAGGAGCTCGGCGATGCGTGGATCGGGCTCGCGCTCACGCGCGTGAAGACGATCCGTGCCGATGGCAGCATCGAACTCGACGATGCGCTCGTGCCGCCCGTGTCCGGCTACGGCGCAAGCGGCGTGCTGACGAGCTGGGTCACGAAGATTCATGATCTCGCGCGCCTGCGCGCCAACGCGCTTGCGCAGCGGCTCGCCGGTACCGACGACACCACGGCGAGCGCCGCGACCGTCACCGATTACCTGCTGCTGCAGATCCTGAACCGGCACGAGCCGCTGCTGCGGCACTTGCTTCGCGTGCCGACCACGTCGCCCGCCGACGTGTACGCGCTGTTGATCAGCATGGTGGGCGAGCTGTCGACCCATCTGCGTACCGATACGCGCCGGCCGCTCGACACGCATCCGCCTTACCAGCATACGACGCCGCACCTTTGCCTGAAGCCCGTCGTCGACGATACGCACCGGCTGCTCAACGCAGTACTGGTGCGCAGTGCGCAGAGCATAGCGCTCGAAGATCGCGGCCACGGCATGCGCAACGCGGTCGTCGATCCGGTCGAGATGCAGGGCTTCACGGCCGTCGTGCTCGCCGTCCACGCCGCGATGCCGCCGGACGTGCTGCAGCAGCAGTTCCTCTCGCAGGCCAAGGCCGGTCCGTCGGACAAGCTGCCGAGCCTCGTGCGCAGCCACCTGCCGGGCATCGGTCTACAGGCCTTGCCGGTGCCGCCGCGGCAGATCCCGTTCAACGCGGGCTACATCTACTACGAGCTGACCCAGGGCGGGCCGCTCTGGGAGGAAGTCATGCGCCACGGCGGTCTGGCGTTGCACGTGGCGGGCGACTTCCCGTCGCTGAAGCTCGAGCTGTGGGGCGTGCGTTCCTGAGTGCGTCGGAATGCGAACGATGACTGGAGATACAGATGGCCATGTTTGATGCCCCACGAACGCTGTCGGTTGCCGGCGCTGCTCTGCCGATGTACGGCGACCAGCCGATCCTCACGCCGGTCAGGCTGAGCGGAGGGGAAACGATTGGCGAGCTGTTCGAGTACACGCTTGAGCTCAAAACGCCGGACGCACTCGCGTTCTCGCTGAGCATTGCGGCGAACGTCGATCTCGACAAGCTGATCGGAACCGAGGTTACCGTTTCGATCCAGCTCGAGGGCAAGGGGCATTTCATTCCCGGGCTGGCTGGCAACGCAGGCTTGGCGAATATTGGCGCGGGCACGCGCGAGATCACCGGTGTCGTCAGTCATGCGTCGATCCTGCGCGAGGACGGCCGCTCGATTGTCTATGCGCTCACGTTGCGGCCATGGCTCTGGCACGCGACGAAGAACTGCGACTGCCGCATCTTCCAGGACATCTCGGTCATCGAAATCACCGATGCCGTGCTTTCGGCCTACCCGTTTCCGGTCGACAAGCGTCTGACCACGCCACGCCCGAACAAGGCGTGGCCGAAGCGCGACATCCAGCGTCAACACTTCGAGAGCGACTGGACCTTCCTGCAGCGGCTGTGGGAAGAGTGGGGCATCTTCTATTTCTTCGAGCATAGCGAAGGCAAGCACCGGCTGGTGCTCACCGACTCGATGGGCGCGCTCAAGCCGCTCGGCGAAGCCTACGCGACGATTCGCTATGAAGCGCCGACCGGACGGCGTATCGACGAAGAGCACATACACGATCTGTCAGTCTCGCATGCGCTCACGACGGGCGCAGTGACCAGTGTCGACTATGACTACACGTGGCCGCGTGCGGACTTGAAGGTCGGGCGCGAAGATCCACGTGACACAGGGCTCGCCCACCAGGAGCACTACACGTGGGGCGATTACGCGCAGCCGCAGGCGGGCGCGGCGGGCCTGTCCGGTGACCATAACGATCCACGCACCGAAGCGGAGTATCTGACGCTCGTGCAGATGCAGGCATACCGCTGTCAGGGGCTCAGGGCATCCGGCAAGGGGAACCTGCGCGGCCTTGTGACCGGCCAGACTTTTGTGCTGTCGCACTATCCGCAGAACGCGGCCAACCGGGAGTATGCGGTCATCGCCTGCAGGCTGACGATTGAGGACATCGGCGAAACGTCAGGTTCCAGCCAGCGTTACCGCTGTGAAGCAGACTTTACGCTGCAACCGACCAACGAGCCGTTCCGGCTGCGGCGCACGGCTGCGAAACCGCGCATCACCGGTGTCGAATATGCCGTCGTCACCTGCCCCGAGAATCAGGAAATCTGGACCGATGCATATGGCCGCGTGAAGCTCCAGTTCCTGTGGGACCGGCTGGGGAAGAACGACGAGCGTTCGAGCTGTTGGGTGCGCGTCGCCGGGACATGGCGCGGTGAGCAGTTCGGCGGGATTTTTCTGCCGCGGCGCGGGCATGAGGTCGAAGTCGCGTTTGTCAACGGCGATCCGGATTTGCCGATCGTTGTCGGTGCCGCGAGCAATGCATTCAATATGCCTCCGTTCGAACTGCCGAAGAACCAGGCGCTCGCCGGCTATCGAAGCCGGGAGATTGGGGGAAGGCGGGCGAATACGCTTGCTTTTGACGATACGAACGGAAAAATTCAGGCGCATCTGTCGAGTGATGAGGGCAGCTCGCAGTTGAATCTTGGCTATATCACGGGCATTGCGGGCAATGCTGGGCGGCAGGATGAGCGCGGCCGGGGATTCGAATTGGTGACGAGCTTGTGGGGGGTGGTTCGCTCGGCACTCGGGATGCTGATTACGACGCAAGGCCACGCTGGCGCTGAAGGGCATGTGAAGGAAATGTCCGAGACGTTGGGCCAGCTAGACGACGCGCATCGCCTTCACTATGCATTGAGCCAGGCGGCCCACGAAGCCGAAGCGCAGGATGCCGACGGACACCAGTCAGACCTTGCGAAAACGATCGCCGCCCAGAATCAGCAGATCCGCGGCAGCACCAGTGACGCCAATTCATTTCCGGAGCTGGCCGATCCGCATCTCGTCATCGCGGGCAAGGCCGGCGTTGAACTCGTCACGCCGGCGACTGCGCATATCGCTGCCCAGCAGGTCGCAGTTACCAGCGAAGGCCATGTCGGGATCGCGAGCGGCCGTGGTTTCTTTACGAGCGTGCGCGACACCATTCGCTTCATTGCGCAGCAGGGGTTGGTGAAGTTCGTCGCCGCGACGGGTGACATCGTGCTTCATGCGCTGACGAAATCAATCGTCGCGCGGGCACAGAAGCAGATCCTGCTCGAAGCAGAGGAAATCGTGCTGCGCGGAAAGCGGTCCATTCGCCTGGAGACCAACGGCAGCTTCACACAGATGGACTCCAACGGAATTGTGCATGGCACGACGGGCAAGTTTGTCGCGCACGCGGGGACGCATGATTTACCAGGGCCGCGAGACGTTCCCGTCGATCTTGCACCGAAGAAAATCTGTATTGAGTGCCTGCTGAAGGCCGCAAAAGGTGGTTCAGCACTCGTTCTACGTTAATTCGGAAGCCTGAAGACATGGTATTGCATCCCGTTTCACGATATCTGCGCCGGAGCATTGCCGTCGGCCTGCTTTCGGCCACTGTTCTGTCGCTTTCAGCGTGCGCCGAATCTCCGCCACCCGCGATCACGCATGTCGTGG